>JBJTXX010000264.1:0-10675 GCA_046082485.1 Actinomycetota bacterium | reverse complement strand
AGTTCCTCCGCACGGGCCTCCACGGCGTCGGCGATCCGGAACAGGGCCAGCGAACGCTCGCTGGGGGTGGTCTCGCGCCATTCCCCGTAGGCCGCGGCTGCGGCCGACATCGCGGCATCGATGTCGGCGGCACCCGACAGGGGTGCCGTCGCGTACTGCTGGCCGGTGGCCGGGTTCACCACGGCGGTGGTGGCACCGTCCGCCGCGTCGCAGTGCTGACCGTTGACGAAGTTCTTGAAGGTCTTCATGGGTGGCGACTGTAGCCGCCGCGGATTCAGCCGATCACGGGCCGCAGCACGAACTTGCTCTCGGTCCTGGCCGCACCGCCGTCGGTCTTCAGCCATCGGATGAAGTCGTCGAGGCCCTTGGCGCCGTCGCAGTCGACGATCACCGTGTAGTCGGCCGGCCCGGTGACGTAGACGGCGAGGGCCACCTCGTCGCGGGTGGCGAGTCGCTGCTCGAACTCGGCCGGGTCGATGCCCGGCGGTAGCGACACGTCGACGACCGCTCGCACGTCGCGTCCGAGGGCGCCCCTGTCGATCCTTGCGGTGTAGCCGGTGATCACCCCGGACTGTTCCAGTCGGCGCACCCTGTCGGCCGCCGAACTCGGCGCGAGGTGCACGCGTTCGGCCAGTTCACGGAAACTGATCCTGCCGTCCTCACCGAGAATTCCGATGATCCGACGGTCGATTGCGTCAAGAGCCGATGTTTCGACGGTCATGAGTACATCCTGCCACCCACTTCCCCGTGAAACACGGCCACCGATCCTCGATCATGTCCGCATGATCACGACCATCGGAGTCCCCAAGGAGATCAAGACCGCTGAGCACCGGGTGGCGATGACACCCGACGGTGTCCGCGAGTTCGAGCGCATCGGCGTGCAGGTGCACGTCGAGACCGGCGCCGGCGAGGGCGCCAGCTTCCACGACGACGACTACCGGGCGGCCGGAGCCACCATCGTGCCCACCGCCGCGGACGCGTGGGCCCAGCAGATGGTGGTGAAGGTGAAGGAGCCGAAGGAGGACGAGTTCGGCTTCCTGCGCCCCGACCTGGCGCTGTTCACCTACCTCCACCTCGCCGCCTACCCGGCGGTCGCGGCAGCGCTGATCGACAGCGGCTGCACCGCGCTGGCCTACGAGACCGTGCAGTTGCCGGGCGGGGCCCTGCCCCTGCTGGCCCCGATGAGCGAGGTGGCCGGCCGTCTCGCTCCGCAGATGGGTGCCCATTACCTCGAGCGACACAACGGCGGCCGCGGTGTGCTGATGGGCGGGGCTCCCGGGGTGCAACCCGCCAAGGTCGTGTTGCTCGGCGCTGGCAACGTGGGCTGGAACTCGGCCTGGATCGCAGCCGGCATGGAGGCCGAGGTCGTGCTGTTCGACAAGAACCTCGACCGTCTGCGCTGGGTCGACCAGATCAACAAGGGCCGGATCGTCACCCTCGCCTCCAACCGCGGCGCCATCGAGCGCAACCTCGCCGACGCGGACCTCGTCATCGGCGCCGTGCTCGTGGCCGGCGGCCGGGCCCCCGTGGTGGTCAGCGACGACATGGTGCGCGGTATGAAGAAGGGCGCAGTCATCGTCGATGTCGCGGTCGATCAGGGCGGTTGCATCGAGACCATCCACGAGACCACGCACAACGACCCCGTCTACGAACTGCACGGCGTGCTGCACTACGCGGTGGGCAACATGCCCGGCGCAGTGCCCCACACCAGCACCTACGCGCTCACGAACGCCACGCTGCCCTACCAGCTCGAGGTCGCGCGCCACGGCGTGGCCGAGGCGTGCCGACGCGACGAGGCCCTTTCGCACGGGCTGAACACCTTCGCCGGTTCGGTCACGAACGCACCCGTCGCCGAGTTCCTCGGTCGGCAGTTCGTGCAGCCCCTCGCTGCACTCGCCTGACCATCACCCGGTGACGTACGGTGCGGGAATGGCCGTGCTCGCCCACTCCCTCGACCTGCCCTCCTTCGAGGGCCGACGCACCGCCGACGTCGCCGACCTTCCCGCTGACGCCTGGCTGGCCCGCAACCCGTTCGGCTACGCCGTGTGGCACTACGACGACGCGCTCGGCATCCTGCGCGACAAGCGCTGGCACAACGCCGCAGGGGCCATCCCCCAACTGATGGGAGTGACCGACGAGAAGTTCCTGTCCCGCCAGACGGTCAACATCCTCAGCGCGGAGGGCGAGGTGCACACCCGGCTCCGGCGCCTCGTCGCCCCCGCGTTCTCGCCGCGCTCGGCAGATCGCCTGCGCCCATTCATGCGCGAGGTGATGAACTCGCTCGTCGACCCGGTGATCGATGCAGGCCGGTGCGACTTCGCTGTCGACATCTGCGAGCCCTACCCCATCCCGATCATCTGCGAACTGCTCGGCGCCCCGAAGACCGACTGGCAGTTGTTCAGCCGTCTCGCCAACGACGTGCTCGAGGTCTTCTCCCTCGACATGGCCGAGAAGCTCGATTCGATCATGGCCGCCCAGGACGAGCTCGACGCCTACACCCGCGACCTCATCGCGCAACGTCGTGGCAAGCCGCAGGAGGACCTGCTGAGCGAGCTCATCGCCCAGGAGGAAGCCGGTGACCGGCTGTCGACCGAGGAACTGGTGATGATGGTGAACGCTGTCATCGTCGGCGGCACCGACACCACACGCAACCAACTGGGCTGCGCCGTGAACCTGTTCGCCGAGCACCCCGACCAGTGGGCCCTGCTGGCCGAGCGGCCCGAGTTGGCACAGCGGGCCGTCGAGGAGGCCATGCGCTACTTCGGCGCGGTGCGGGGCACCGCCCGCTTCGCCAGCGTCGACATCGAGTACCGCGACGTGCTGTTCCCGGCCGGCACCTTCATGGCCGTGGGCCTTGCCGAGGCGAACCGCGACGCGTCGGTGTTCACCGAGCCGCTCGTCTTCGACATCACGGCGTCCAAGGGTGACCAACCGCAGCTCACGTTCGGCTCCGGTATCCACTACTGCCTCGGTCAGGCGCTCGCCCGCGCCGAACTGCAGGAGGCCCTGCCACTGCTGGCGCGCCGCATGCCGAACCTTCGCCTCGACGGGCCGACCACGTGGAAGCCCGACGGCGTCGGCATCTTCGGCCCCGCCAGCATGCCCATCACCTTCTCGCGAACTTGAGTTCGCGCGGCCCTGTCCCGAGGAACTTGAGTTCGCGTCAGGAGGCGGCGGCGAAGGCGGCCTCGACCAGCGAGGAGCCACGGAAGTCGCCCACCAGGCCACCTTCCATGCGGTTCATCACGTAGACGACGGTCATCCGCAGGTCGAGGTCGTTCACCACGACCGAACCGCCCCAGCCGCCCCAGGCGCAGGCGCGCCGGTCGGCCGGCACGAACGGCATCGTCTCGGTCGCCAGGCCGTAGCCGATGCCGAACGTGGCCGGCACCATCAACACCTGGTCCACCCCGTCGGCCTGCACCTCGAAGATGCGGTCGATGGTGGCCTGCGACAGCAGGTGGTGACCGTTCACCACGCCGCCGTTGCTGATGGCGCTCTGGGGCACGGCCAGCGAGCGGGCGTTGCCGTGGCCGTTGGCAGCACCGATGTCGGCCTGACGCCACTCCTTCGTCCAGGCCGCGTCGGCCCCCGGCGCGGGGCCCGTGAACGTCTTCACGACCACCATCTCGGGGTCGAGCGCAGCGAGGTCGACCGGCAGCGGCGGCGGCGGGATGACGTTGCTGACCCGGCCGAACTCGCTCTCGGCCAGTCCGATGTGGAAGTCGACACCGAGGGGCGTGGCCACCTCGTCGCGGAAGAACTCACCCAACTTCTTGCCCGTGATGCGGCGGATCACCTCACCGACCAGGTGACCCTGGCTCAGCGCGTGGTAACCGCTGCCCTGACCGGGTTGCCACCACGGCGCCTGCGCCGCCAATCGGGCGGTGCTGGCCTCCCAGTCGTAGATGTCGGCCACGGTGATCGGCTGGTCCCAGCCCGACACACCGGAGGTGTGCGAGAGCAGGTGCTTCACGAGCACGCCCTCCTTGCCGTTCGCTGCGAACTCGGGCCAGTAGGTGGCAACCGGGGCATCGAGGTCGAGCTGCCCGCGATCGGCGAGCATCAGCGCACACAACGCCATCTGGGTCTTCGTGCTCGACCACACATTGGTGAGCGTGTCGGACTGCCACGGAGCACTGTGGGCCTCATCGACCCAGCCACCCCAGATGTCGACCACGAGTTCGCCCTCGTGCATCACGGCCACCGAGGCACCGACATCGGCGCCTGAATCGATGTTCGCGGAGAGGATCTCGCCCATGCGGGCGAACCGGGGGTCGAGCGAGCCGAGGATGTCTGCCATGCGGCGACTGTAGTGACCCGTCAGCGCGGGTCGCGCCACATCAGCCACATGGTGGGACCCTTGCGGCGGTGTTGCATCGTGCGGCGCACCTCGAAACCGTGCCGACCGTAGAAGGCGATGTTCGACTCCTTCGAGTTCTCGAGGTACATGCCCACGCCTTCCCGGTCGGCCCGCTCGAGCATCGGCTCCATGAGCGCCCGACCGAAACCCCTGCCCTGGTGCTGCGGGTCGGTGCCGATGAACTCGAGGTAGTAGTGGGGCTCCGTGGGATGCAGCTTCTCGAGGTCGGTGAGCACCATGAGATTCGAGAGGAAGCGGGTGCCGTACAGGCGCAGGAACCGGGGCGTGTAGCGAGCCACCTGTCCGAACCCGACCTTCCAGTGCCCCGGCGGGGCCCACAGTGCGGCGGCCTCGTGGCCCGGTGTGGTGTAGGCGTGACCGTGCCGCAACTGGATGCGCGTGAACGCATCGAAGAACGGCAGGACCTGCTGCACCGAGAGCTCCCTCCCACCCGCGAGGTGCACCTTGATGGGATCGTCGTGGAAGGCCCGGGCGAGCGTCAGCGACACCGCCTGCATGTCGTCCGGTGTCACGTGCCGCATCGCCTCTGGCATACGGTCACCCTATGGCAAAGGACATCAGGCTCGGCTACAACTCCGGCTACTGGGGCAGCGGACCGCCCCGAGGGGCGCTCGAGGCGATCGTCGAGGCCGAGCGACTCGGCTACTCGTCGGTCTGGACGGCAGAGGCCTACGGCAGCGACGCCCTCACCCCACTGGCCTGGTGGGGGTCGCACACCAGCAGCGTGCAGTTGGGCACGGCGATCGTGCAGATGAGCGCCCGCACCCCAGCGGCCACGGCCATGGCGGCGATGACGCTCGACCACCTCTCGGGCGGCCGCTTCATCCTCGGCCTCGGGGCGAGCGGCCCTCAGGTGGTGGAGGGCTGGTACGGCCAGGAGTACCCCCGCCCACTGGCCCGCACCCGCGAGTACGTGGAGATCGTGCGCCAGATCATCCGGCGCGATGAACCCGTCGACTTCCACGGCGAGTTCTACGACATGCCGAACAAGGGCGGTGCAGGCCTGGGCAAGCCGCTGAAGAGCACCATCCACCCCCTTCGCCCGCAGATCCCCATCTACCTCGGGGCGGAAGGACCGAAGAACGTCGCCCTCTCTGCCGAGATCTGCGACGGATGGTTGCCGTTGTTCTTCAGCCCGAAGGAGGACGCGTTCTACCGGCGCTGCCTGCAGGAGGGTTTCGACCGCAGCGGAGAACCCGGCAAGGCCGACCGCTTCGAGGTGGCGGCCACGCTGATGGTGGTGCCCGGCGACGACGCCGAGAAGGCCGCCGACTCGGTGCGGCCCTTCCTCGCGCTCTACTGCGGCGGGATGGGCGCACGCGGCGCGAACTTCCACTTCGAGGTGTTCGCACGCATGGGCTACGAGGACGTCGCGTTGAAGGTGCAGGACCTGTACCTCGCCGGGAAGAAGGACGAAGCGGCCGCAGCGATCCCGCTCGCGATGGTCGAGGACGTCGCGCTGGTGGGCCCGCCAGACAAGATCCGCGCCGAACTCGAGCACTGGAAGGACACGTGCCTCACCACGTTCCTGGTCAGCGGACCGCGGCAGGTACTGCCGCTCTACGCCGACCTCGTCCTCGGCTGACCAAGGGCATGCGTCGACTGCGTCACGCCCTCGCCGCGCTGGCCCTCGTCGCACTGGCCTTCCTCGCGTTGGACGGGTGCTCGTCGCAGTCGGTCGGTGAACCCGTGACCGTTCCCCCACCGACGTCGTCGACGCCCTCCCCCGACACCACACTGGCCGACACCACACTGGCCGACACCACACTCGAAACTGCCACCCTGCCCGACACCACACTGGCCAGCACCACCTCGATCATTCCGTCGGCGGATCCGTCGTACCTCGACACCCCGGTCGGCACCTGCGACACCATCGCCCCGGGCGCCATCGGCTACCGCAACGAGACCGGACGCCTTGCCGATCAGTACCTGACCATCGGCACGAGTTCCTCGGGACGGCCGATCTGGGCCGAGCACTGGGGTGCGACGACCGGCGCCCAGGTGCTGGTGCTCGGTCAGGTGCACGGCGACGAGTGCGCCCCGGCGTGGTTCGTGCAGGCGATTCGCAGTTCACCTCCGACCGATTTCGGCCTCTGGCTGGTGCCGACGATGAACCCCGACGGCCTGACAGCCCATACACGCACGACTGCGCAGGGCATCGACCCGAATCGGGACGGCTTCCGTCTGGAGACACCCGAGGCACGAGCGGTCATCGACTTCACCGCCACGATCCGCCCCGTTCTGAGCCTGCACCTGCACAGCCCGTACCGGTGGGTGGGAGCCCACAACGAGGGCATCGCCCGCACCGTGGCGCAGGCGATGTCGGACGCCGCCGGATGGGGCACCGCCTACCGCGCCGGCAGGGTTCGCAACGGCGACCTCGCCTTCCTGTGGGAGGGGCAGGAACGAGCGCTGCCCGGCCACCCGTCGGTGCTCGTGGAATTCCCCGCCGTCACCGAGGCGGAGTCGCCGAACCCGCCGAAGCCGGAGGAGAAGGACATCACGTCGGTCGACGACGTCGCCCGCACCGCCGTGCTGATGCGCGACGCCTTCTACGCCGCCGTATGGATGGCGCTGGCGGCCCCTGCCGGGGCCTGACGGCGCTCAGCCCTTGCTGCGCACCCGCTCGACGTAGGCCGTCGCGCTCGCCCGACCCTCGGCATCGCGCAGCCCCGCGTAGAGCCCATCCGCGTCGGCCCAACTGCGACCGGTGCCCACCATGCTCTCGGTGACCGCATTGACGTGTGCCTTCGTCTCGAGCAACGCCAACTTCGGCTTCGCCAACAACTGCTGCACCAGCGCGTCGACCTCGTCGTCGAGCGATGCCTCGGGCACCACGCGGTTCAGGAACCCCGCGGCCTTCGCCTCGTGGGCATCGAACGGACGGCACGTCATCACCAGTTCCTTGGTGAGCGCGGGCCCGATCTCGCGCACGAGGCGCGGTATGCCACCCCATGCGAGCGGGATGCCGAGGTCGACCTCGGGGATGCTGAACCTCGCGGTGTCGGCAGCGATGCGCAGGTCGCAACCGGCTGCCACCACCAGGCCACCCCCGACGCACCACCCCTGGATGCGGGCCACCGTCACCGCACGCATCTCGTCGAGCGCACGAGCCATGCGCCAGCCGACCTGCCGGTCCTCCATCGGGGCCGAGTTCGAGAATCCCGAGAGGTCGGCGCCCGCCGAGAACGCCCGGCCGGCACCGCTGACCACCACCACCTTCAGGTCATGGTGTTCGTCGAGCCAGCGTGCAGCCAGCTCGATCTCGTGCAGCGTCCGGCTGCTCAGCGGATTCAGTTTCTCGGGTCGGTTCAACCGCAGGGTGCCCAGCGCGCCGTCGACGGCGACGTGGATGGTCTCGAAGTCCGGGGTCTGCATCGACGCCTCAGTCGCAGCAGCTGTCGCGCCAGCCACAACCGGCGCACTTGAAGTGGGCGTGCTCGGGGCGCAGCGACCCGCCGCAGAGCGGGCACTCGGGGTAGGTGCCATAGCGGACGCAGCGATCTGGGGAGCCGGCCGTCACTGCGGCCGTCGCGGAGGGTGACTCTGCTGGCATGTGGCAAGTGTGACACCGACCAACCCTGCACGCGCGCACCCGCCGTCGTAGGCTCTCGCACCGGCCATGACTCGGATCGACGAAGCCCCGGTGCAGCACGGCTTCAGGCCGGGCAGTGCGAGAGCGGCGCTGGCATACCCGCGGTTCCGGCGGATGTTCGTCGCCTCGTTCAGCTCGAACATCGGCACGTGGATGCAGAACGTGGTGCTGCCCGTCTACGTGCTGAACCGCACCGAACGGGCGTCGGTCGTGGGCGTGATGGTGTTCGCCCAACTCGGTCCGCTGCTGTTCCTGTCGATTCCGGCCGGCGTGATCGCGGACCGCTTCGACCGCCGGAAGTGGTTGATCGCGATGCAGTTGGTGCAGTTGGCGTTCTCGGCCGCACTTGCTCCGCTGGCGGCGACCGACGCCCCGATCTGGACGATCTTCCTCGTGGCCTGCGGCGTGGGAGTGGGCAACGCCCTGAACGCCCCCGCGTGGTCGGCGATGCTGCCCACGCTCGTGAGCCGCGACGACCTGCCGGGCTCGGTTTCGCTGAACTCGACGATGATCAACGGCTCTCGTGTGGTGGGGCCAATCATCGTGGCGGTGCTGCGCTCGAGCGGCGTCACGATCGACCAGATCTTCCTCATCAATGCCGCCACCTACCTCTTCGTGGTGTGGGCACTGCTGCGCACACCCGTGCGGCACACGCCCTCCACATCGAGCGAACCGGTGCTGCGCCAGCTGACCGCAGGCTGGCGCATCGCCAGGGGCAAGCCGGCAGTGTGGCGACTGCTCGTGGCCCTGTTCACGTTCTCGCTGTTCTCACTTCCCTACGTCGGCCTCTTCGCCCCCGTGGTGCGCCTCAACTTCGGCATCGACAAGGAATCCACGACGTACGAGTGGCTCTATGCCACCTGGGGGCTCGGCGCGGCACTGGGTGGGCTGGCCATCGGCACCGTGTTCGTGGGCCGCGACAAGCGGCGCCTCATTCGTCAGGGCTTCGCGGCATTCGCGGTGTGCCTCGCCGCGTTCGCGATCGCACGTGAGGAGGTCGGTGCGTTCGTGAGCGGGGCCTTGCTCGGCGTGTCGTACTTCGGCACCACGACCTCGATGAACACCGTGCTGCAGACCCGTCTCGCCGACAACGAACGCGGCCGGGTGATGGCGCTGTGGTTCATGGCCTTCGGCGGCACCGTCCCCATCGGGAACCTCGTGTTCGCCCCGGTCATCGATGCCATCGGCGCTCGCCCAGTGCTGTTGTTCGGGGCGGCGTGGGCGCTCTTGCTTGCGTGGTACTGCGACGTGGCGCGCGTCGACCGGCTAACCCAACAGCGCGGCAGCGACACGCTCGAGGCCGGCCACCCGACTCCCCTTCACGAGCACGGCGTCACCGCCGGCGAGTGACCCCAGCGCCGCGACCGGGTCATCGACCGGCTCGATGCCGTAGAGAGCGGTGCCGGTGGCGAACACGTGCACCCCGAGTCGCCGGGCGTAGTCGAGGATGCCCCGGTGCTCTGCGGCGGGCTCGGAGATCTCGGCCATCACGCCCAGCACGGCGAACCGTCGAGATGCCGGCAACGCAGCGAGCGCATCGAGTGCCGCCCTCATGCTGGTGGGGTTGGCGTTGTAACTGTCGTTCAGCACGATGGCGCCGGCCGCCGTGCGCTGCACGTCCATGCGCATCGCGGTGAGCCCGACGTCGGCGAGCGCCTCGGCACCTGCGAACAGGCTGCCGCCCACGGCCTCCACGACCGCCAGCGCAGCGAGGGCGTTCGAGACCATGTGCCGGCCGCTGATACGCAGCCGCACCTGCACCTCCAGCCAGCGGGTGACCACACGGAACGAGGGCCGTGCCAGCTCGTCGAGTTGCACGTCGACCGCCCGGACGTGGGCGTCGGGGGCCTCGCCGTACAGCAGCACCTCGGCGTCGGTGGCATCAGCCATCCGCCGCACCCGGTGGTCGTCGGCATTCAGCACCGCCACGCCGTCGGGCGGCAGCGCCTGCACCAGTTCCGCCTTTGCTCGCGCCACACCCTCGATGCCTCCGACGCGGTCGCTGTGCGCCTCGGCAACCCTCGTGACGACGCCGACGGTCGGTCTGGCGATGCGGCACAGTTCGGTGATCTCGCCGAAACCGCGCATGCCCATCTCGAGCACCATCACCTCGGTGTCGTCGGGGGCATTCAGCAGCGTGGTGGGCAGGCCCTGCTCGTTGTTGAAACTGCGGTCGTTGGCCCAGGTGCGTCGACTGGCCGACAGCGCCGCTCGGGCGAGGTCCTTCGTGCTGGTCTTGCCCACCGACCCGGTCACACCCACCAGCGGCCCGGTGTAGTTGCCGCGCATCCGGGCCGCGAGGTCCATCAGGGCGCGCAGGGTGTCGGCCACCTCGATGGCGGTTCCGCCCTGCGCCGGAACCGACGACAGGTAGGCCGCGGCGCCGGCCCGCAACGCCGACTGCACGAACTCGTGACCGTCTCGCGCTGCCACGAGCGGCACGAACAACTGGCCCGGCCGCAGTGAGCGGGTGTCGAACGAGACACCGTCGATCTCGCAGTCGGGGCCGACCACACGCCCGCCGGTGGCGGCGGCGACGTCGCTTGCTCGGAATCGCATCGCCCCACACGGTACCGTCGGGCCCACATGACGACCGATGACCCGCGCCTCGACCTCATCGTGATCTTCGGCGGCCAGTCGGCAGAGCACGACGTCAGTTGCACCAGTGCTGCGCACGTGCTGCGCGCCGCCGACCC
>JBJTXX010000263.1:0-19975 GCA_046082485.1 Actinomycetota bacterium | reverse complement strand
TGCAGCATCGGGGTTCCTTCCCCTCACACCGCAGCGGTCCGTCGACACCCGCGGCGGCGCCGCGCCGATGCCCGACACCGTCGTCACCGCACACCTCGGTGACCTCGAGGGGGCACCGGACGGGCCCTTCCTCGCCGCCGTCACCCTCACCGGCATCGCCAGTCGCGAGGGCGTGGTCCGCGTGTTCACCTGCGCGAACTACGTGCCGCCGACTCCGTCGCGGCCCATCGAGGCCGGACGGGCGCAGAGCGTCTCCGTCATCGTGCAGACCGATGCGAACGGCGACGTCTGCCTGCACGCCACCGGCGGCATCCACATGGTGCTCGACGTGTTCGCTGCGTTCCCCGTCGGCGATGGGCTGCAACCGACCTACGCGACCCGCACGCTCGACACGCGCACCAGCGGCGGCGCGCTCACGCCGCTCATCGATCGGCAGGTGATCCCCGCTGCAGGCGAGGCGGCCATGGTGACGCTCACCGCGCTGGACCCTCAGGGCATCGGGTTCGTGACAGCCCGGCCGTGTGGCAGCGATGCACTCACCTCGGTGCTCAACGTCGTGCCGAACCACCAGCAGAGTGGTTCCGCCATCGTGAGCCTGGCCACGGGCCTCTGCGTGCGCAGCAGTGTCGCCACCCAGGTGCTCGTCGACAGGTGGGGAACCGCCGGAACGTCGTACGTGCCGATCACACCGGTGCGTCTGCTCGACTCCAGGGCCCAGCCGTGACACCCGACCGGCCGAAGCCACCCGTTACCGGCCGGTAGGGGTGGCAGACTTCCCGACATGATCTTCGACGGCTTCGTCAACCAGTTGCCCGACACCGACCCGGGCGAGACGCTCGAGTGGCTCGACAGCCTCGACGCCGTCATCGACACCCACGGCAAGACGAGGGCCCGCTTCCTTCTCAGCAAACTGCTCGAGCGTGCCCGTGCGTCGCAGGTGAGCTTCCCGGCCACGGTGAGCACCCCCTACGTCAACACCATCCCCCGCGAGGCCGAGCCGTGGTTCCCCGGCGACGAGTTCATCGAGCGGCGCATCCGCCGGTTCGTGCGGTGGAACGCGGCGATGACCGTGGTGCGCGCGAACCACCGGGCCGACGGCATCGGCGGCCACCTCTCGACCTTCGCCAGCAGCGCGGCGCTCTACGAGATCGGCTTCAACCACTTCTTCCGCGGCAAGGACGACGGCAACGCCGGCGACCACGTGTACATCCAGGGTCACGCCGCCCCCGGCATCTACGCCAGGGCGTTCCTCGAACGCCGACTGGACGTCGACGACCTCGACCACTTCCGCCGCGAGATCGGCCGCAACGGCCGCGGGCTCAGCAGCTACCCGCACCCGCGTCTGATGCCCGACTTCTGGGAGTTCCCCACGGTGAGCATGGGCCTCGGCCCGCTGACCGCCCTCTACCAAGCGCGTTTCAACCGCTACCTGATGAACCGCGAGCTCGACGACACCAGTCAGAGCCGGGTGTGGGCGTTCCTCGGTGATGGTGAGTGCGACGAGCCGGAGACTCTCGGTGCCCTCACCCTCGCCAGCCGCGAGAAACTCGACAACCTCATCTTCGTCGTCAACTGCAACCTGCAGCGGCTCGACGGCCCGGTGCGCGGCAACGGCAAGATCATCCAGGAGCTCGAGGCCGTGTTCCGCGGCGCCGGCTGGAACGTGATCAAGGTGATCTGGGGCTCGCGCTGGGACGAACTGCTCGCCAAGGACAAGGACGGCGTGCTGCTGAACCAGATGAACACCACCGTCGACGGTCAGTTCCAGCGCTACGGCGTCGAGGGCGGCGCGTACATCCGCGACCACTTCTTCGGTCCCGATCCGCGACTGCGGCAGATCGTGGCCCATCTCTCCGACACCGACCTGCAGAACCTGCCCCGCGGCGGTCACGATTACCGGAAGCTGTACGCCGCCTACAAGGCAGCGGTCGAGAACCTCGGTTCCGGTGCCCCCACGGTGATCCTGTGCAAGACCATCAAGGGCTGGACGCTCGGTCCCGAGATCGAGAGCCGCAACGCGACGCACCAGATCAAGAAGATGAACACCGAGCAGCTCAAGTCGCTGCGCGGTCGACTGTTGCTCGACGACGAGATCCCCGACAGCGCCCTCGAGGACGACGGCGTGCCGTACTTCCGGCCCGCCGAGGACTCCATCGAGTACCAGTACATGATGGAACGCCGCAAGGCGCTCGGCGGCAGCATCCCCAAGCGGGTCGTTCGCACGCGCCGCGGATTCCAACTGCCCGACGACTCCGCGTTCGAGGAACTGCGCAAGGGCTCGGCCGGTCAGGCCGTCAGCACCACGATGGGCGTCACGCGTCTGCTGCGCAACCTGTCGCGCGACGAGCACATCGGCCAGCACGTCGTGCCGATCATCCCCGACGAGGGCCGCACCTTCGGCATGGACTCGCTGTTCCCCGCCCTCAAGATCTACGCCTCGCAGGGCCAGAAGTACGAACCTGTCGACCACGACCTGCTGCTGAGCTACGCCGAGTCGGCGAAGGGGCAGATCCTCGAGGAGGGCATCACCGAGGCCGGTTCCCTCGCCAGTTTCATCGCGGCCGGCACGAGTTACGCCACCCGCGGGGTGCCCACCATTCCCTTCTACACGTTCTACTCGATGTTCGGCTTCCAGCGGGTCGGCGACCTCATCTGGCAGGCGGCCGACGCACGGGCACGCGGGTTCCTGATGGGTGCCACCGCCGGGCGCACCACGCTGCTGGGAGAGGGTCTGCAGCACCAGGACGGCCACTCGCTGGTCCTGGCCAGCACCGTGCCGCCGTGCCAGTCGTACGACCCGGCCTTCGCCTACGAGGTGTCGGCCATCGTGCAGGCGGGCATCCACCGGATGTACTCACCCGACAGCACGAACCCCGACGTCTTCTACTACCTCACCATCTACAACGAGAACTACCCGATGCCGCCGATGCCCGACGGCCTCGACCCCGCCCACATCCTGCGCGGCCTGTACCGCTGGGCCCCGGCACCCGAGGGCGGCCGACGCGCCACGGTGCTGTTCAGTGGTTCGGCGAACGGAGCGGCGCGTGCCGCCGCCGAGGAGTTGCTGCAGGAACACGGGGTCGCCGTCGAACTGTGGTCGGCCACGTCCTACAAGGCGCTGCGCGACGAGGCGCTCTCGGCCGAGCGGTGGAACCGACTGCACCCGCACGAGACCGCCAGGACACCGCTGGTCACCCAGTTGCTGTCCACCTCCGCTGGCCCCATCGTCGCCGTCACCGACTTCATGAAGATCGTGCCGGAACAGGTGGCCAGGTTCGTGCACGACCGCACCTTCGTGCCGCTCGGCACCGATGGCATGGGCCGCAGCGACACCCGCGAGGCGCTACGGCGCTATTTCGAGGTCGATGCAGGCCACGTGGTGGTGGCCGTGCTCAGCGCCCTCGCAGCAGAGGGCAAGGCGTCCGCGGACGAGGTGCGTTCCGCCATCGAACGGCACGGCATCGATCCCGAGGCGGATGACCCGCTCGTCGTCTGACGTCCCCCGCGTCACCGTGGTGGTCGTGGTGTACGACACCACCGCGCCCCGTCTGCAGCGTTGCCTGCAGTCGGCGCGATCGTCGAACGGGGTCGAGGTCGAGGTCGTGGTGGTCGACAACGCATCACCACGCCCGGTCGAGGCGCCACTCGCCGACCGCGTGCTGACCCGCTCCGTCAACGGTGGTTTCGCCGCCGGCGTGAACGACGGCGTGCGCGCGGCCACGCACCCGTGGATCGCGGTGCTCAACGACGACGCAGTGCTCGAAGCCGACACGTTGCGGCGCTGCATCGACGCCATCGAGGCCGCGGGTCCGTCGACGGTGGCGGCGGCACCGAAGGTGCTCTTCGCCGGGGAAGAATCACCCACGATCGATTCGTGCGGCGTCGTGCTGCGACCGTCGGGCGAGGCATTCAGCGCCGGGGCAGGCCAACCCGATCTCGGCCAGTTCGACACCGACGACGAAGCACTCGGCCCGTGCATGAGCGCGGCCGTGTTCAGGGCGAGCGCGTTCCGCGACGTCGGCCCACTCGACGAGCGCTACTTCCTCTACTACGAGGACGTCGACTGGGCGCTGAGGTGCCACCTGTCGGGCCGGCGAACCGTGTTGGTGCCGACAGCACTGGCGTGGCACGAGCACGCTGCCAGCACCCGCGCGCTGGGCGAGCGGCCAAGGTTCCGGATGGTGCAGCGCAACCTGCTGCTGTGCGCCACGGCAAACCTGTCGTGGGCGTCCTTGGCGGCGATCTGGCGTCAGCGCGTCATCGCCGCCGCAAAGGCCGCGGTCCGCGGACCCGATCGCACTTCGCTGCTGATGGCGATCGTCGCCGTCCTTCCCCGAGTCCCTTCCGCCCTGATGGCCCGGCGTCACCGCCGGCGACGGGTGGTGCGGCCCGATACCGATGCGTTCCGGTTCGCCGACGGCCTGGAACCCTTCGTCGACCCCACCACCTATCGGCCAGGCCCCTCGCAGCCCGCTGCGGCCGCGGCGCGACAGCGACTGGCGCGCCGGGGCCACGACGGTGACGGCGAGTACCATCGGCAAGGCCTATGAGCCTGCAGGGCGAGCCCGTCACCGCCGAACTCACCATCGTCTCGCCGCGACGCGACGTGCGCACCCACGTGCGCGAGATCATCTCGTTCCGTGAGTTGATCGGTGGCCTCGTGCGCAAGGAACTGAAGGTGCGCTACAAGCAGAGCACCCTTGGTCTGGCATGGTCGATGGTGCAACCGCTGTTCCTGCTGGCGATCTACTCGTTGGCGTTCTCCGTGCTGTCGCCGAACTCGATCCCGCACCTGGGAGTGTGGATCATGAGCGGTCTGCTGGTGTGGACACTCGTCAGCACGACGTTGGTCACCGCCGTCACCTCGATCACCTCGAACGGCCCGTTGGTCGGGAAGGTCCGCTTCCCGAGGGCGGTGCTGCCCACAGCGACGACCGGCGCCGCGCTGGTGCACTTCCTGCTGCAACTCGTCACCTTCGCCGTCGTGCTGCTCGTGATCCGCCATCCGGTGGACTGGGCCTTCGTGTGGCTGGTGCCGCTCGCCGTCACGGCACTGCTGCTGTTCCTCGTCGCCGTCGCCGTGCTGGTGAGCGCGGCGAACGTCTACGCCCGCGACACCCAGCACCTGCTCGAGATGGGAACCCTCGGCTGGTTCTGGTTGACGCCGATCATCTACCCCTACGGGTTCCTGCAGTCGTGGCTCGACCGGCACGACCTGTCGCGCTGGCTGGCGATGCTCAACCCCGTCACCCCCGCCGTCACCGTCGTGCAGCGGGCGCTCTACGGCACGGCCGCGGTGGGCACGAACGTGCTGCTGCCACAGCAGTCGTCGTGGTGGTACCTGCGCAACGTGGCCGCACTCGCCGTGCTGGGCATCGTGTTGCTGTACGTGGCGCTGCGCGTCTTCGATCGCGCCGAGGCGAACATGGCGGAGGCACTGTGAGGCCGGCCATCGTCGCCACCGACGTGTCGAAGCTGTTCCGCATCGCCGACAACCCGGTGCGGTCGATGAAGGAGCGCCTCGTCGGCATCGGCCGACGCAAGTTCACCGACTTCACCGCGCTCGACCACATGAGCTTCACCGTCGCCCAGGGCGAGACCATCGCCATCCTCGGGCACAACGGCTCGGGCAAGTCCACATTGCTCAAGTGCATCGCCGGCATCCTGCGGCCCACCACGGGAACCATCGCAGTGCGCGGCCGACTGGCGTCGCTGCTCGAACTCGGCGCCGGCTTCCACCCGGAACTCACGGGCCGCGAGAACGTGTTCATCAACGCTGCGTTCCTCGGCATCCCGAGGCGGGAGATCGAGAAGCGCTTCGACGCGATCATCGACTTCGCCGAGCTCGGCCGGTTCATCGACGAACCGGTGAAGCACTACTCCAGCGGCATGTACGTGCGGCTCGGCTTCGCCGTGGCCGTCAACGTCGACCCCGACGTGCTGCTCGTCGACGAGGTGCTGGCCGTGGGCGACGAGGCCTTCGCGGCCAAGTGCCTCGCCCGGGTGGCCGAGTTCCAGGCAGAGGGGCGCACCATCGTGGTCGTCAGTCACTCGGCGGCCGTGGTGCGACAGGTCTGCCGGAGGGCGTTGGTGCTCGACCACGGCCACCTCGTGGCCGACACCGACACCGAGGAGGCCATCAGGGTGCTGCGCCAGCACCTGCACCTGCCCCCCGAGGGCTCAGAGCCGGGTGCGCATCCAGTCAGCGGTGCGGCGCAGCCCGTCATCGAGTGACACGGTCGGCTGCCAACCGCTGAACGAGTCCAGCAACGTGGTGTCGGGGCAGCGCCGGTTGGGGTCCCCCAGTCGGCCGGCCGGCAGCGGACGCACATCGATCCTCGATGACGAACCGGTGACCTCGAGCACCCGTTCCGCGAGTTCGATCATCGTCACCTCGTGCGGGTTGCCCACGTTCACCGGCCCGACGACCGGGCCCTCGATCACCGCCAACAGGCCCTGCACCTCATCGTCGACGTGCACGAAACTGCGGGTCTGCGTGCCGTCCCCGAAGACGGTGAGCACCTGACCGGTGAGCGCCTGATGGATGAAGGTGCACACGACACGGCCGTCGTCGGGGCGCATGCGCTCGCCGTAGGTGTTGAAGATGCGGGCGATCCGGATGTCGAGTGCGTGCGCTCGGTGGTACGCCATCGTCAGTGCCTCGGCGTAGCGCTTGGCCTCGTCGTAGCAACTGCGCGGCCCGGTGCTGCTGACGTTGCCGAGATACGTCTCTGGCTGAGGGTGCACCTCGGGGTCGCCATAGGCCTCGCTGGTCGAGGCCAGGAAGAAGCGGGCACCCTTGTGGAGGGCGAGATCGAGCAGGTTCTGCGTGCCTCGGCTGCCAGTCTCGAGGATGTGCAGCGGAATGAGATCGAAGTCGACCGGCGAGGCGGGGCTGGCGAGGTTCAGCACCCTGTCGAAGTGGCCGTCCACCTGCAGTGGTACGCGCACGTCGTGCTCGACGAGACGGAACGCACCGTGCTGCAACGCATCAGCGAGGTTCTCGGCCGAACCCGTGACGAACGAGTCGACACCCACCACCTCATGGCCGGCCTCCAGCAACCTGTCGCACAGGTGCGAACCGATGAAGCCGGCCGCACCGGCGACGAGGAACCGCATCAGCGGCCCACACCGGTGTAGTGGAACCCGTTCCGGCGCGCCGCTGCCGGATCGAGCAGGTTGCGCGCGTCGACGATCGAGCCTCCGGCCATCCGTTGGTGCGCCTCAGCGAGGTCGTCGAGGGCGAACGCCGGCCACTCCGTGAGCACCACGAGCACATCGGCGGCCTCACAGGCCGAGAGCGGGTCACCCACGACCGCGACCCCGTCGACCGGCGACCGGTCGACCATCGGGTCATGGGCGGTGACGCGTGCGCCCAGCGACATCAGGCGCTGCACCACGGTGATGGCCGGCGATGCGCGCAGGTCGTCGGTGTTGGCCTTGAAGGTCAGGCCCCACACCGCGATCCTGCGGCCTTCCACTGCTCCGCCCACCGCGGCGACCACCTTGCCGACGACGCGGTCGAACTGCCGCTCGTTGGCCGTCATCGCGGCGCGCAGCACACCGGCTTCGGCCTCCGACTGCGCCGCCATGTACGACAGCGCCGCGGTGTCCTTCGGAAGGCACGAACCGCCCCACCCGGGGCCGGGGCGCAGCGCCTCGCGGCCGATGCGCTGGTCGTAACCCATTCCCTTCACCACGTCGAGCACATCGGCACCCACCCGTTCGCACAGGTGGGCGATCTCGTTCACGTAACTCAGCTTCACGGCGAGGAACGCATTGGACGCGTACTTGATCATCTCCGCCGACGTGACGTCGGTGAGCACCGCCGGCGCATCGATGCCCACGTACAACGCGGCGACAGCGGCCGCAGTGGCCTGCGACGGGGCGCCCACCACGATGCGGTCAGGGTGCAGGCAGTCGGCCACCGCCGTGCCCTCGCGGAGGAACTCGGGGTTGCTGGCCACGACGATGTCGTCTCGTCCGATTGCGTCGGCGACCTTCGCCGCAGTGCCCACCGGCACGGTCGACTTGTTGATCACCGTGGCGCCACCGGGCAGCACCGTCGAGAGTTCACGGGCGGCGGCCAGCACCCAGGTGAGGTCGGCCTCCCCCGCGTCGCCCTGCGGCGTCTGCACGCACAGGAAGGCGAACTCGCAGTCGCGCGCGGCCTCGGCGGCACCCACGACGAACCGGAGGCGGCCGGAGCGAAGGCCCTCCACCACCAGTTCCTGCAGGCCCTGCTCGTAGATGTGCAGTTCCGCCCGGTTCAGGCGCTGCACCTTCGAGTCGTCGATGTCGGCGCACACCACACGGTGTCCGAGGTGTGCCATCACCGCGCCGGTGGTGAGGCCCACGTAGCCGGTGCCGATGATCCCGATCCTGCTCACCGGGTCATCCTAGGAAGCCGAGTCCCTCGACGAGCGGACATCTAGAGTCGGGCCCATGTCGGTCCTCATCACCGGTGGCGCCGGTTACATCGGCTCGCACACCGCCCGTCACCTCCGCGAGCAGGGCCGCGATGTCGTGGTGCTCGACTCGCTGGAGTACGGGTCGCCTGCGGCCGTGGAGGGCCTGCCGCTCGTGGTCGGCGACATCGCCGACGGGCAACTCGTCGACGAGGTCGTGCGCCGCCACGGCGTGACCGAGGTCGTGCACTTCGCTGCCTACAAGTTCGTCGGCGAGTCGATGGAACAGCCCGACAAGTACTGGCAGAACAACGTCGCGGGTTCCATCGCCCTGCTGCAGGCACTGCGCGGCGCCGGCGTCGAGCGGATGGTCTTCTCGTCGTCGTGCTCGGTCTACGGCACACCCGATCGGGTGCCGGTCGACGAACGGTGCGGGATCCGCCCCGAGAGCGTCTACGCGGAGACCAAGGCAATGGTCGAGAGGGTGCTGCAGTGGCAGAGCGACCTCACCGACTTCCGCGGCATCAGCCTGCGCTACTTCAACGCGGCCGGGGCCCATCCGAGCGGGGAGATCGGCGAGGTGTGGGACCGCGCCCAGAACCTCGTCCCGCTCGTGATGAAGGCGGCGATGGGGCGCAGTGGCCCGCTGAAGGTGTTCGGCACCGACTACCCCACCCCCGACGGCACGGGAGTGCGCGACTACGTCCACGTGCTCGACCTGGCCGCCGCGCATGCCGCGGCGCTCGACCACCTCGCAGCAGGTGGTGCCGGCGGCGCCTACAACGTGGGCACGGGTCGCGGGAACTCGGTGCTCGAGGTGATCGCTGCGGCCGAACGCATCAGCGGGCGTGCCGTGCCGCACGAGTTCGCGCCTCGCCGACCGGGCGACGTGGAGGCCGTGTGGGGCGACTGTTCGCTCGCCGAGCGAGACCTCGGGTGGACGGCGAGGATGGGCCTCGACGAGATCGTTGCCACCGCCTGGAACTGGCACCAGTCCCACCCCGACGGCTACCGCTGACGCCGCATCAGGGCCGTCGCTCGCCCACCGTCACCACGAACAGCGGGTGCACCAGTCGCCGACGCGTCAGCCACTTCTCGACGCGCACCACGAACGCCGTCCGGCGACGGATGCGTTCCGTGTCGGGAAGGTTCTGGGAGATCCCCTCGAACATCGGGTACGTGAGACCACCGTGGCGGTACTCCGCGAGCGGCAGGAAGTTCGCCTCGTACGCGGGGTACAGCTGCAGAGAGTTGCAGGCCTCCGAGGGATCGAACTCGTGCGGCGCATCCTGCAGATAACGCCACCCTTTGCGGCGCCCCATGTGGGTGGTGCGCGTCCGCCGACCGGGGAACAACGTGTACAGCAACACGCGTGCGAAGAACCTGTTGCGGCGCGGGATCTGCAGGTACGTGGGGCCGATCCACTCGTACATGTACATCAGGCCGTGCGGGCGCAGCGAGCGTCGTGCCTCGCGGAACAGCCCGTCGAGGTTCTGCACGTGGTGGGCGCCGTGACTGGCCACGACCAGATCGAACGCGGCCTCCGGGAGTTCCAGTTGGTTGCAGTCCACCTCGTGCGGGCGCCATTCGATACCGTCCGGCGTGTATCGGGCCAGCGAGACGGGGCTGAGGTCGTAACCATCCACGGACCGGAACGTCACCCTCGGCGTGTGCTCGAAGAACAGGCGTTCCGACTGCATGTCGCCGCACACCAGTGCCGCCCCTGCGAGGCCACCACCGAAACCGCGGTCGGCCAGCAGATCGGTGACCACGGCAACCGGACCCCGCGCATCGCTGAACTCCTGCCAGACGTCGGTGCTGACCGCGGGCACACTGAGCCATGCGACCGATCTCACCTGGTCGATGTCGATGGTGTCCCAGGTGCGTCGTGCCCGTTCCACACCGCTCATGACAGCTTCCTCCGTGCCCAGTTGGCGGCCCGGCGCACCGCGGCCTGTCGCCGGGTGCCCTCCCCCACGACCACACGCTTCAGCAGCGTGGCCCTCCCCGGCAACCCGACCACCCGGTCGACGATCCTCGACCTGGAGGGCCGGGTTGCTGCGGGCGGCGGCAGGTCGATCATCCGCCGACCCGCTGGGTCGTCGAGCGTGCGCCGCATGAGGTCGGCGAGCGCGGCCGTACTCCGGGCCCAGGTGTAGCCGGAGGCCGCCAATGCGAGCAGGCGCACCTGGTCATCACGAAAGGCGCCGTCCGAGAGCAGCCGCTCCGCGAGCGGCACGGCATCGGCGGGCACCATCGAGCCGAGGGTCTGCAACTCCTGCGGTAGTACCTCGTCGAGGGCGCCCTGACGAGTGCTGAGCACCGGCGTGCCGACCAGTGCCGCCTCGAACGGCACCATGCCGAAGCCCTCGGACAACGTCGGATAGGCGACGAGCGCCGCATTCCTGAGCAGCCAGGCCTTCTCGGCCTCGGTCACCGATGGCAGGGTCACCACCTCGCCGGCGAGGCCCGCATTCGCCGCACGCCACTGTGCTTCGGCCTCCTCGCTGCTGCCGTGCGCGGGCGTGGGGCCCACGAGCGCGAGTTGGCCACCGAAACCGCGCTCGCGCAGCAGGCGCCACGTCTCGACCGTGTGCATCCGGTGCTTGTGCAGGTACGACGCGCCGAGCACGAGCACGAACCCGGTGCGAAGGGCACCAGCGGGCGCCTCGGGGCGCCGCGAGTCGCTGCGATGGTCGATACCGCAATGCGTGATGGCCGAGTGGTGCTGCCTGCCCAGCAGTCCCTCGCGCTCGGCCTCGCGTAGCGAGTGGCCGCTGATGAAGGCCACCCCGTCGACGATGTCGAAGGTGGCGGCGGTCATCTCGCGGTAGGCACGCAACGCCTTGTCAGAGCCGAAGTAACCGGGGTTGTGGTAGGCGATCAAGTCGAGCTGGCTCACCACCACCACATCGGCCATGTGCCGCATCCACTGCAACTGCACCGGGTGGTCGACTTGGTACGGCCGCAGCGCCACATCGCAGCGATCGGGTGCCAGCTCGAACGCCCGGTGGGGCACCAGTCGCAGCCGCTCGAGGCCATCGACGGCTCGCAGCACGTAGTCGGGCACCTCGAGCGGCGTGAACAGGTCGACACGGTCGATGCCCTCCGTCACCGCCAACGCGCATGCGGTCTCCACGACGAACCGTTGCGTGCCCATCATCTCCGACCCGAGGCAGAAGCCATCGACGGCGACCGAGATGCCGGTGAGTGATCGGCGCGCCCGCGCGAGAGCGAGCGCGAACGCGCTGCGGTTCGACGTCTCGAACGGCAGCCGGTAGCCCTCGTAGCGCGGGTGCCGACGGTTCACGATCTGCTCGTGGTCCGCCTGCAACCGCAGCTTCTCCGGCGAGACCCCGAACGACGCGCCGCCCTTGTGGAACACGAACACGTCGTCTGCCAGCACGCTCAGCAGACCCTGCTCGGCTGCGCGCAGGCAGAAGTCGACCTCCTCGCCGTAACCGGGCGCGAACACCGGGTCGAACCCGCCCACCACGTCGAGCGCGGTGCGAGTGACGTACAGGCAGTGGCCGACGCCCGTCGGCAGCACAGGGCGCGTGCGCGCCGACGCCGCTGCGAACCGCAGTGCGGCGTCGTCGACCGACAGGCCCTCAGGGAGGGGGCCGGGACGGTTGCGGTGCGGCACGCTGAGGATCGAGCCGTGGTTCGTGAGCGCGGAGACGGTGGCGACCGTGTTGGAGGACGCCGCCGCATCGGCCATCCGCTGCAGCCACTCGGCGCCGACCACGACGTCGGAGTTCACGAGCACCACGTCGCGTCGGCCAGCGGCAGCGAAGGCGTCGTTGCAGGAACCGACGAAGCCGCTGTTCACCTCGTGCTCGAGCAACACCACGAGGTGCGCCACCGACGCGTCGAGCGCACGCACTGAGTCGACGGCCGCCGCATCGGGACTGGCGTCATCGATCACCAGGATCGGCACATCGACCGGTGTGTGTCGCAACAGCGCAGCCATGCATGCACGCACGTCGTCGGGCGAGTTGTAGACGGGCACCGCGACGACAGGGCCCCGCACATCCCCCAGCACAGCGGTGACCTCGGCAACGGTGCGAACGACGTGAAGGGGCAAAGGGCCACCGATCTGGAGCGGAACGGGAGGCTGATGCTACCCAATGCTCCCCAGCCGATGCGGGCGCCCCCGAGGCCCTTCGGGCCCACCGTTACACTCCTCGCGATGCAGTCGTCCGACGCAGCCAGCCTTCGGCCCCGCGCTGCGTTCCTGCACGTCGCGAAGTGCGCCGGCACCTCGGCGCGTTCCGCGCTGCTGGCAGCGGCCGGCCAGCCGCCGCAGCCGCCGCAACAGTTCGACGGGTGTTACGTCGACGGCATCGCCGACCCTTCGGCGCTCACCGACGACATGCGGGCGATGGTGGCGTGGGACGACCAGCCGGTGGGGGTCGGCACCCACGTCTTCGCCACCCACTGGTCGCTGCCCACGCTGCGTCGGCACTTCGATGCCGCCGATGTTGCCACCGTGCTGCGTGAGCCGATGACTCGACTGTTGTCGTACGTGGAGTACGTGCGTTCGCTGCCGTCCACGCTGCACCGGCAGTGGTACCCCCACATGGTGCCGATGCAGATCGCCCGCCTGCCCCTGGTCGACGTGCTGCAGTTGCCGACGGCAAGTCGGGCCACCGATTCACTCATCACCCGGCAGGTGCTGTGGGGTGACCTCCGGCTGCCCTCGAACGGCTTCATCGCGACCACCGACCATGCGGCGCTGGCCGCAGACGCCGTCTCGGCGCTGGAGTCGCTCGGCGCCGTGGCCCTCGTCGAGCAGGGCCACGAGATGTGGCACAGACTGTCGGTCTGGCTGGGTGTGCCGGTTGCGCCCGAGCGCAGCAACGAGACGCCCCCTCGCCAGTTGCCCGGAGTGTTGCGCGGCGGCCGCGACCTCGCCCGGGCGACCGACCTGCTGATGGAACGCACCGCTGCCGATCGCGCTGTCTGGCAGCACTTCGCCCGTCTGGCCGGTCTCGACAACCCCGCCGCATCCGCCGCGGATGCGGTCGAACGCCGGCTGGCACTGTGGTCGACCACCGCGTTCTTCGCCCTCTACACGCCCCGGATGCCGTCGGCCACCACCGTGGCCGTTTCCGAACTCGGTGCGGCGGTCGACGGCGCCTTGCCCGACGACGCAGCGGTGCTCACCGTGCACCTGCCCGCCGCCGATCACCTCAGCCTCCGACAGCGCACGGTCACCGCCGTGGTGCCGCCCGGCGAGGCGTTCCCGCACGCACACGAGGAGATCTCGCTCGCGCACGCCGACGTGGTCGACCTGCGCGATGCGCTGACGGGACGCGACTTCGACGAGATGGTCGTCGGCCCCGGTTGGCGCGATCTCGCCGCTCCGGCATCGATGTTCTCGCAACTCGCAGCGACCGCCGCCGAGCACACACGACTGCTGGTGATCTGCGCTGCGGGGCACGCGGCGAACGCCGAACGGTCGGTGCGCAATGCCGGATGGCACGACGTGACGCACCTGCCGCTGCCGAACAGGGTGCTGGTGGTGGCCCAGCGCGGGCCGTCCACCCACGCCGCTGCCACCACCCACTACGGCGTTGCCTTCACGCCCGGCGACCCGAACGACTCGCGCGCGGTGGTCGCCGAACTGTTGTCCGGCGCACCGACCGTGCTCGAGTTGGGGTGCTCGGAAGGCCTCACCACACGCATGTTGGCCGAGCGCAGCCAGCGAGTGGTCGGCGTGGAGATCGACCCGGTTGCGGCGCAGGCCGCTCGCGCGTTCGCCGAGGAAGTGCTGGTGGCCGATCTCGATTCGCTCGATGCCCTCGACGCGCTGGGCGACCGCACCTTCAGCGCCATCGCGATCGCCGACGTGCTGGAACACCTCCGCGAGCCGGCGACCGCGCTGCGCCGGGCGATGCGCCACCTCGCGCCGGGCGGCGACCTCGTCCTGTCGTTGCCCAACATGTCCCACGCCGACGTGCGCCTCGCCCTGCTCGACGGGCGCGTGCCCTACGCAGACCTCGGTCTGCTCGACCGCACCCACGTGCACTGGTTCACCCGCCAGGGCCTGCTGCAGCTCCTCGACGACTGCGGCATCTGTGTCGTGGAATGGCGCCGAGTGACGCGACCCCCGGGCGCCACCGAAGTGCCGCTCGACGAGGAACTGCGGAAGGCTGGTCTGCGTTGGTTCGCCGACGACCCGGTGGCGACGACCTACCAGTGGGTGCTGCGCTGTCGGCGCGTGGGCGAGGGGGTCGCCGCGCCGGAACCCGAGGTGCGCGCATCGCGCCGGTTCCTCGAGCCACCGGCGCTCGGCGTCAAGGCCAGCGCACGAAGCCTGTCGGTCGCTCTCCGCCGGCGGATCCGGCGCCGCTGAGGCGCACGGCGCTCACCCGACGGCGTCGTCGACCTGTCGACCCACGAAACCGTTCTCGATCCGCATTCCGGCGAACAGTCGGTTCGGTGGCAGCAGGAACTGCTGCGGAATCCGCCCCACCCAGCCCAGCACCGTCGCCGGGTCGATCGGGTCGGTCACGACTGCGGGTCCGAAGATCCGCACGAGGTCGAGGCAGTAGCGACGTGCGGCCCTCTGCACCGCGCTGACCCGCCCGGCCTCGATGTCGGCCGAAGGAGACGCCCGCCTCACGGTGCCGTCGGATGGTGAGTACCCGGTGACGGCGCCTTCGGTCGACGACAACAGCGCCTCCAGCAGCAGGCTGTGATCGAGGAACCAGTTGCCCGACCAGAACGGCACGCCGTCTGCGAACACCCCGACACCGCCGGCGCCGGCGCCGGCCGGCGTGGTGGCGCAGTACAGGCCGGCGAGCCCATTGGGCAACACCCTGCCGAGCGCCCGTTGGGTGGTGGCCGAATACCCCAGGTCGACGAGGCACAGCGGTTCCGTCTCGCTGACACCGAGCCGCTCGAGATGGTGGCGCAGGCCCGTCAGCTGCCCACGACCGTGCGCCTCGATCTCCGGGGCACACGCCTGCAGCAGTTCGGCGCACCGCAAGCGGTCCCCGGGGTGGCTCACGCGCACGTCGAACCGGCCATCGATCGGGCGCACGCCCAGTCGTTGTTCGACGAGGTCAGCGAACGCACCATCGAACGCGCCCGCGTCGAGCACCATGTCGACGTCGACCCCGACGGCACTCGAAGCCGCGAGCGCGGCCCTGCGCGACACCTCGAACCACGTGGTCGGAGGCAGCACCCCCGGGTGCTCGGCCCGCAACGAGCGGAGGACCTCCTCGAAGAGCCACGAATCCCTGGCCAGCAGCATCAAACGTTGATCGGGGTGCTGTTGATGATGTTGCACCAGACGCGAGACGAAGGCCATGACCAACGGGCCCAGCACGGCGTAGCCGAACACTTCCTCGTCGGCAGGTCTGGGTCGGCTGTCGTAGAGGGCCGCGGCCGACAGGCCGAGCGCGGAGAGCGTGGCCCAGTTCCCGCGCTCGAGGAGACCATCCGGGGCATGGAACTGCGCGACGGCTCGCGGTGAGGGCACATACGACCACGCGACCTCGTGGGTGAGTGCCTGCTGGATGTCGGACCGCTCGTTGTCGCCGATGTGGAGCCAACACTGCACGGGCACGGCCTCGGAGTCTCGCACCAACGACCACATCCCGCCCTGGTCCTTGCGGGCCCGGCGCTCGTTGGAGACGTACCACTCGTCGAACAGGTCGCCCACGCCGGCCTGTGACACCAGGGCCTTCACCACATCGGCCGGCAGCGTGGTGTCGGTCATCACGACGAGTCGCTTGCCCTTCGCCTTTCCCTCGCGCAGCACGTCGAGCAGCCAGCCCCGGGGTTTCACCGCCCGCGGCTCGATCGCGACCTCCTCGCGCTGCATCGCCTGCATCGCCGGTTCCAGTTCATCGAACACCTCGGCAAGACCGACGTCGGCCAGTTCCGGCCGGTTCACCCGTGCACGGTGTTCGGCGTTGATGCGCTCGGCAACCCAGCGTTCGGCCTCGCCTGCGTCGTCGACCACGGCCCGGGCGGCGAAGTACTGCAGCGAGGTCGGCGCCAGGGTGGGTCGCAGCAACAACGTGTCGAACACGTCGACCGACACCAGGTCGACCTCGTGCACCTGCGCCCGCAGCAACTCGATGTCCTGTTCCCCGAAGCGGTCCGCGTTGCGGCTCGACCAGCCATCGCGCCACTGGCCGGTCTCGTGGTCCAGTTCCACGAACCCGAGGCCCTGCGACGCGGCGGAGATGCAGACCGATCGTTCCACCGCGTGTGCCAGCGTGCCGTCGGTCTGGCCGGCCTCGGCATCGAAGTCCTCGACCGTCAGGCCCGCATCCAGCAACGGCCGCAGTGCCTGCACCCTCGCCCAGAACATGCCCCCGACGGGATAGTCGACGAAGCCGTCCGCCCGCTCGGGGTCGAGGCCGCAGCGCTGCAGCAAACGGCGGCCGTTGCCCGCATTACCCAGCCAGTGACACGCCCAGACCGGCATCTCCACGAACGGTGACGGCTGCACCACCCCGACCTGCGGATGGCTCGCGAACAGGTCGAGCACCGCGGGCACGGCCGGGCCCGAGAGGCACTGCAACAGGTGGGTGCGCCAGTCGGCTCGCTCACGTCGCGAATACAGCGACTTCTTGGTGTGCAGGTGCAGCACCAGTCGGTGCGCACGCACCTCATCGGCGAAGCCCACGAGCAGCGGTGCGAAGTTGCGACCCCGGTTGGGCACATGGCGAACGACGCGACGCGCCTGCACTCCGAGTTCACGGTCGACGGCCTGCTCGGCGAGGGCGACGTGTGCCGCCTCGCAGACGCTCACGCGGAAGGTGGCCGATGCTGCGAGCGATCGAACCTCGTGCAGCAACTGGGGCAGCAGGTCCGGGTAGTACGCATGGATCATCACGCAGACCTGCATCTCGGGGCTGTCAGACGTGCGGCCGGTCTCGGGACGCAGCAGCGGCCTGTTCGCGCCACCGTCGGACGCGACCGGTGCAGACGCTTCGGGATGGGCGAGGAAGTGCGCGAGCGGCGTGGCCCACGTGCGAGCCACCGGGTGACGGACGAGGTACTCGGCAGTGTCGAAGAACGGCCCGGCAGGGTTCGGCGAGGTCCGCGCCTGTCGGGCGAAGTGCACGTACGGGTGAGACTCATCTGCCGACTCGGGGTGACGGCGCACATACCAGTCGGTGTCGAAGAACCCGCACTCCAGTTCGGGGTGCGCCGCCTGCACCACCGTTCCCGGCTCGGGCTCGGCGCCGGCGGCGCGGCCCAACTCGCGGTGGTGCACCAGTGCGCGGCCCCGCGCCGATGGGTTCATCACCTCGTAGCGGAACGCATCGAACCGCGGCCCCGGCGATCTGCCCTCCGCCATGCCGAAGCGCCAGTAGTGCTCCGCGGGTGCCACGCCGGCCGCCGCCACGTCAGCGTTGGCGGCCAGGTACCACGGGCCGTCGAACCACTGCGAGGTGGCCAACCACGAGGGCACGCGGCCACCACGCCCGAGGAGTGATGCGAGGCGGCCACGCATCCGCGTCAGTCGCCTTCGTGACGTTGCCGGTCGAGCCAGCCCAGCAGCACCGCGATCGCCCGCGGGTCGTGGCGCAGACGATGCCCGGCCCCGTTAATCAGTCGCAGTTCGGCCGAGCCGTGGGCTGCGACCAACTGCCGGGCATCGGTGGTCGGCACGCTCTCGTCGTCATCCCCGTGCATCACCAACATCGGCCGCGGGGCGAACCGGCGGGCCGAGTCCACGGGTCGGAAGCGACGGAACTCACGCGCCCACTCGTCGAACTGTCGGGGGAAGCCGGGTGCACGGATCGCTCCGATCTCCTTCGCGTGTTCGAGGAACCGGCGCGGCTGGGCGGCCCAGTCATCGAAGTCGGCTCGAGGGCTCATCAGCGCGGCGCCCCTCACACGTGGGTCGTCAGCGGCCACGCACAGCGCCACGGAGCCTCCGGTGCTGGCGCCGACCAGCCAGATTCCCGAGGGGCCGGCCTCCTCGATGAGGTGTTCGATCGCGGAACGGAGGTCGTCGACCCAGCCCTGTAGCGAGAAGTCTCCGTCGCTGCGACCGCACCCCCGGAAGGTGAACGTCATCGCCACCCAGCCGAGTTCGCTGGCCACGCGGTCCATCAACTCGGGGAACGTGCCCGCGCTCTGCCGCGCATCGATGGGTCCGATGGGGAAACCGTGGCACAGGATCAGGCCGGGCAGCGGGCCGCCCCTGCCGGCGGGTCGGGCGAGGTAACGGGAGAGCCGCAGCGAGCCCGAGACGAATTCGCCGTTCACGTGCTCAGGCGCGCGGCTTGCGGTGGCGCCGGGTGCGCCCGGGGGTGGCGAGCGAGTACCCGCGGTTGCGCGCCTCGGCCAGCGTGTCGGGGCCGAAGCACAGTCCGACGTCGTTGGCCACGATGTCGTCGATCACCGCAGCGTCGGTCCACTCGTCGAGGTCGTACACCAACTGGGTGCGCTTGTCGCCGAGGAAGCGGGTGTGCTCGAAGCGAGAGGGGCGTTCCATGGATTCCGACGCTACTCCGCCGTCGGCCCGACGGCGCCAATGGCGTCGAAGTAGGCGAGGTGCGCAGTCACGACGTTGACGATGTCGACGTCATCGAGCACCTGCACACCTGCGTCATCCGCCTGACCCAGCAGGTACGCCACGAGGTTGTCCTCGGTGATGACGACGGTGTCGTCGATGTCCTGACGGCGGTCGATCACGTTCGCGGGCTGCAATCCCTTGGCGTGCAGCCACCGCATGTGCAGCCGCAACAGTGCCTCGAGTTCATCGGGCGTCAGGCGGGCCTGGGTGGCCTCGGGCAGGTACTCGGCGACGAACTCGAGCGCTTCCTCCTGCACGTACACCGATCGTGGTGCCACCGCGTCGAGGCGGTGCGCCTCACGGCCCACCACCACGGCGGCCATCACGAAGACGGCCGCCGTGGCGACGAGCAAGTACACGAGGACCGTGGTGGACACGGTGTTGGCGTCAGATGCCGATGCGCTGGGCGAGCAGCTCGCGGTGGTACGTCGGGTCACCGAACAGCAGCTCGCTGCTCTTGGCCCGCTTGAAGTACAGGTGGGCCGGGTGCTCCCAGGTGAAACCGATGCCACCGTGGATCTGGATGTTCTCGGCGGTGGCGTGGAAGTACGCCTCGCTGCAGTAGGCCTTGGCGAGCGACGCAACCGAAGGCAGTTCGTCGTTCATCTCGGCGGCGCACCACATGCCGTAGTACGCAGCGCTCTTGGCCGACTCGACCTCGAGCAGCATGTCGGCGCACTTGTGCTTGATGGCATGGAACGAGCCGATCGGACGACCGAACTGCACGCGCACCTTGGCGTACTCGACGGCCATGTCGAGCACCTTCTGGGCGCCGCCGACCTGCTCGGCGGCCAGTCCGACCGCCGCCAGGTCGAGAACCGTCGACAGCACGTTCCAACCGGAACCCTCGGTTCCGATCAACTCGGCCGGGACGTCCTTGAACTCCAACTTGGCCTGCTTGCGGGTCTGGTCCATGGTCGACAAGGCGGTCCGGGTCAGACCCTTGGCGTTTCCTTCGACGGCGAAGAGGCTGGTGCCCTTCTTGGTCTTGGCGGCCACCAAGATGAGATCG
>JBJTXX010000262.1:0-1797 GCA_046082485.1 Actinomycetota bacterium | reverse complement strand
GGCGATCGCCCCGGCCGGCGATGTGGCGTCGGGCTCGAGCACGGTGACGCGGTAGCCCATGGTGCGCGCTGCCATGACGAAGTAGCGGCCCAGTTGGCTGCCGCCGACGATGCCGAGCATGGCCGGCGGGGTGATGACGGGGGGTGTGCTCACCGCACCAGTCTGGCGCGCAGCGATGGCTAGACCGCGGCGCCCACGCGCTCGCCGTCGACCACCGCGGCGTGGGCGCGTCGCGGCGCCACGCAGTCACCCACGCGCTCGACGCTGATGCCGGCTGCCTTGAGATCGCGGTACAGCCACTCGACCGGATGGGGCGGCACGGCCAGCACCACCCAGTCGGGTCGCCGCGTCTGGTTCACCCCGGTGGGGTGGTGCAGCAGGGTCAATTCGCCGTCGGCCATTCCCATCGGCACGAGGTCGGTGGTCTGCACGATGCCCTTTGCGTGGGCGCGCATCCACCAGTTCTCCATGTCGAGGGTGATGCCGAGGTCCTGCCCCACCACCATGCCGTTGGTGACGATCTCGACGCTGCAGCCCCGGTCGGCCAGCAGTTCGGCCACCGATGTGGCGTGGTGGAAACCGATCTCGTCGACCACCACCACCGACTGCCCGGGCTGCGGCCCGCCGTCGGGCGCCGTGCCCTCGATGACCTCGCGCACGTCGGCCACGTTGGCGGCGTCGCCCGGCGCCCACCACGGACGGGCAGGCTCGGCGCCCATCGCCACGATCACGTGGTCGGGCCGACGTTCCTGCACCAAGCCGGGCCACACCCCCACGCCGTACTCGAACTTCACGCCCAGCCGGTCGCACTCGTTCAGCTGGTTGCGGATCATGTCGCCGAACTCGGCACGGTTGGGCACGCTGGCGGCGATGCGCACCTGCCCGCCAGCACGGTCGGTCTTCTCGAACACCGTCACGTGGTGGCCGTTGCGCGATGCGGCGATGGCCGCCTGCAGACCCGCCGGACCGGCGCCCACCACCATCACCTGCTTGGGCTTCTGCGTCATGCGCACCGCCCCCACACCCTGAGCCTCGCGGCCGGTGCGCGGGTTCTCGATGCAGCCGAGCCAGCGGTTCAGGCCCATCCGGCCGACGCACTCCTGGTTGCAACTGAGGCACAGCCGGATGTCGTCGGTGCTGCCCGCCCGTGCCTTGGCGGCGAAGTCGGGGTCGGCGATCTGGCCGCGCACCACGCCCACGAGATCGCAGTGGCCCTCGGCCAGCGCCCGCTCGGCCTGCAGCGGATCCTTGAACCGGCCCACGCCCACCACGGGCAGGTCCACCGCCTTGCGGAACGCAGAGGGAATGAACATCGCGTAGCCGGGCGGGATGTGCATGCTCGCCTCGATCATGAACAGGCTGGCGGTGGCCACGCCGATCGAGGTGTTGATGTAGTCGACCTGGCCGGTCGCCTCGACGATGCGGGCCACCTCCACGGCCTCGTCGATGGTGGTGCCGCCCTCGATCAACTCGTCGCCACAGATCCGCACCCCGAGCGCCAGCCCCGGCCCGATCGCTCGGCGCACCGCACCGACGATGTCGACCAGCAGCCGGGCTCGGTTGACCAACGAGCCGCCGTAGCCGTCGGTGCGCCGGTTGGTGGCCGGCGACAGGAAGCCCCGCACGATCGAGGAATGGGAGCACTGCAACTCGATGCCGTCGAACCCACCCTCGGCGCAGTGCTCGGCCACCGTTGCGTAGCCGGCCACGATCTCGTCGATCTCGGCCGCGTCGACCGCCTTGAGCACCTCACGGAACAGCGGGTCCGCCAAGGGTGCGGGCGCCCAGAACGGGCGG
>JBJTXX010000261.1:0-10190 GCA_046082485.1 Actinomycetota bacterium | reverse complement strand
GCACGGTGAGCGAGTACGGTTCGGCGCATGCAGGCCTTCTCGATCGAGCATGTCGACGACGTCGCGGTCGTCACGCTGCGCCATCCGACGTCCGCGGTGAACGCGGTCGACGAGTTGCTGCACCACGAGTTCGCCGACCTGTTCGCTCGGTTGCGACGGAATCCGGGTGCCCGGGCCGTCGTGCTGACGGCCGATGGCAGGGCGTTCAGCGCTGGCGGCGACTTCGGTTGGTTCCCGGCGCTTCGCGAGATGGCGGCGCTCGACGCACTGCGGCGCGTGGCGAAGCAGATGATCTGGGACCTGCTCGACATCGAGGTGCCGATCGTGTGCGGCCTGAACGGTTCGGCAGCGGGTCTTGGGGCATCGATCGCACTCCTGTGCGATGTGGTGGTGATGAGCGAACGGGCCGCAGTAGTGGACCCGCACGTGAACGTGGGCCTCGTGGCCGGCGACGGTGGGGCGGCGGTCTGGCCGCTGCTGCTCGGCCCACTGGCGGCGAAGCGGCACCTGCTGCTCGGCGACCCGCTGACCGCGGCCGATGCGTTGCGCCTCGGCGTGGCGTCCGAGGTGTGCGCACCGGAGGCCGTTGCCGAGCGTGCATTGGCCTGGGCCACACGCCTGGCCGCGCAACCCCCGCTCGCCGTGAAGGGAACCAAGCAGGCGGTGAACGCGCAGCTGAAGCAGGCGCTGCTGACGTCGTTCGACCTCTCGACGGCGCTCGAGATCCCGTGCTTCCTCTCGGCCGACCACATCGAGGCAGTCGACGCGCTGCAGTCGAAGCGGCCCGCTCGGTTCGAGGGGAGATGACGATGGACGCGATCGAGGCGATCATGACGACGCGGGCGATCCGTCGCTTCAGCGATCGTGCAGTCGAGCGCGCCGACATCGAGACGTGCCTGCGCGCTGCGCAGCAGGCACCGAGCGGCGGGAACGTGCAACCGCAGCAGTACCTGGTGGTGACCGATCCCGACCTGCGGGCGAGGGTCGGCGAGGTCTACCAGCGCGCCTACCACCGGTACGAGAAGGCCCTGCCCGAGCCATCGTCGTTCGACGACGAGGCGAAGGCGGCTGCCTGGCGTCGCACCAGGGATGCCAGTCGGCACCTCGCCGATCATCTTGGTGAGGTGCCGGTGCTGGTGCTGTTCCTGCAGCCCATCGTGCCGTGGGGCGCTGCCGACGACGAGGGCAGCATGGACATCGGTCGCCTCGACGCGAGCGTCTATCCGGCGGTGCAGAACTTCTGCCTGGCCGCACGGTCGCTGGGGCTGGGTACGGCGCTGACCACGGTGATCCGCATCCACACCGATGAGGTGTTCGATCTGTTGGGCGTGCCCCGCCGGTCCGACGGTCGGCTGCGGTTCGAGATCGCTGCGCTGGTGCCGGTGGGGTATCCGCTGGGTTCGTTCGGCGTGGCACAGCGCAAGCCGGCCGAGTCCGTCACCCACTGGGACGGCTGGTAGGCCCCCGCCGGTCCGGCAACCGCCCTTCGTGCCTCGGCCGGTCCCCGTCCTCGGCTCGCCTCGGCTCGTCTCGGCCCGCCTCGGCTCGTCCGAGTGGGTACTCCGACCCCGGGTGCGAGTACCCACTCGCATGGGGGTGTGGCACTCGGATGGGGGTGTGGCACTCGGATCGACGGGGTGGGTGGGGGTGTGGTTGCATGAGGCGATGAGCACCACCGGCACCGAACGGCGTTCCTTCGACCTGCTCGACCCGCACCTGTACCGCGATGTCGAACGCCTGCACGAGGCGCTCTCGTGGATGCGGGCGAACGAGCCCGTGTACCGCGACGACCGCAACGGCCTGTGGGGCATCACCCGGCACGCCGACCTGATGACGTCGAGCGCCGCAGCACGGTGTTCGTCAGCGGGCAGGGCTATCGGGCGATCTGGGCGCCTGATGAGATCAACATGATCGCGCAGGACGACCCCCGCCACCGCCAGCAGCGCCTGCTGGTGCAGGGTGATCTCACCGGTGCCGCCGTGGCCCAACGCAAGCCCGAGATCGATGCGCTGACAGCGCGGCTGATCGACGAGTGCATCGATGGCGGCTCGATGGAAGTCGTGGACGCGATCGCCGGTCAACTGCCGGCCCGGCTGACCTGTCAGTTGCTCGGCTATCCCGAGGACATCTGGCGTGACGTGAAGAGCTGGAGCGAACGGTTGATGCGCATCGACATGCGCGAACGCGACGGCCGGACCTTCACCGACTTCATCGACGCCAACATGGAGTTCGTGCAGGCGCTGATGCCGGTGGCGCAGGAGCGTGCGGGGTGTCCGGCGCACGACCTGATCAGCACTTGGGTGCATGCCAAGATCGACGGCCAGCGACTCTCACCCCAAGCGATTGTGCACGAGGTCGGCCTGTTCATCAGCGGCGGCGCGGAGACCACCCGCACTGCCATCTCGCACGGCCTGCGGGAGTTCGTCGACCACCCCGACCAGTGGGATGCCATGGCGGCCGACCCGTCGCTGGTGCCGGGGGCGGTGGAGGAAGTGCTGCGCTGGGTGACCCCGCTGAACAACATGTTCCGGCGTGCCGCAGCCGACGACGAGGTGGGTGGTCAGGCGATCCGTCGTGGCGACCGCATCATCATGCTGTACCCCTCGGCGAACCGTGACGAGGCCGTGTTCGACCGGCCGTTCGAGTTCGACATCCGCCGCGACCCGAACCCGCAGATCGCCTTCGGGTTCGGCACCCACATGTGCGTGGGCACCAACGTCGCGCGCACCACACTTGCCGCTGTGTTCGGCCAGTTGTCGCAGCGCATCACGAACCTGCGGGTGATCAGCGAGCCTGACGTGGAGCCGAACATCTTCGCCCGGGCGGTGCGCAGGTTCGAGCTCGGCTTCGACCCGCGATAGGGGCTGCTCGAGGCGCGTTACATTCGCGTCATGGGAAGCATCAACTCGGTGGTCGACATCATCCGCGTGCACGGTGTGGAGCGCGCCGACCAGACCGCATACATCCAGGGTGACCGCAGGCTCACGTGGGCGCAGGGCTACGAGCGGGCGTGCCGCATGGCGAACTTCCTCGCTGCCAACGGTGTCGGCGCCGAGGATCGCGTGGCCTTCCTCGAGAAGAACAGCATCGAGCACTTCGACGTGTTCTACGGGTGTGCGCTGCTGAACGCGGTGGCGGTCGACGTCAACTGGCGTCTCGCGGCCCCCGAGGTGGAATACATCGTGAACGACGCCCAGTCGAAGGTGCTGGTGGTCGGCGCCGATTTCGAGCCGGTGCTCGACGCCATCGTCGGCAACCTGCCCACGGTGAACAAGGTGCTGGTGATCAATGGCAGCGGAAAGCACGCCGACTTCGAGACCGAACTCGCCGCCCAGCCCGCCACCGACCCCGGCGTGCAGCAGGGCTCCGACGACGTGGCGTTTCAGCTCTACAGCAGCGGTACCACGGGCCGGCCCAAGGGCGTGATGCTCACCAACAGCAACTTCTTCGGCCTGCTGCCGCTGGCCCGCGAGATGTGGGAACTCGACGAGACCAGCGTGAACCTGGCGGCGATGCCGCTGTTCCACATCGGTGGCGGCGGCTGGGCCACTGCGGGCCAGTACGTCGGCGCCAGCACGGTGATCCTGCGCGACCTCGACCCGTCGGCCCTCGTGCGGATGATCCCCGAACTGGGCATCACGCACGGCTTCGTCGTGCCGGCGGTGCTGCAGTTCATGCTGATGGTGCCGGGCGTGAACGACGCCGACTTCAGCAGCCTGCGGGTGCTGGTCTACGGCGCCTCACCGATCAGCGAGGAAGTCTTGGCCAACAGCGTCACCACCTTCGGGTGCAAGTTCTGGCAGGCCTACGGCCTGACCGAGACCACGGGTGCCGTGGTGAACCTGCCGCCTGCCGACCACGACCCGAACGGCCCGAACCGCCACCGCCTGCGCAGTTGCGGCCTGCCCGGCCCGGGTGTGGGTCTGCGCATCGTGAACCCCGACACGGGCGACGACTGCCCGCAGGGTGAGGTGGGCGAGATCTGGCTCAGCGGTGCGCAGATCATGAAGGGCTACTGGAACATGCCCGGCGAGACCGCCAAGAGCATCGACGCCGACGGCTGGTTCCGCAGCGGTGATGCCGGTTACGTCGACGCTGACGGCTACGTCTACATCCACGACCGGGTGAAGGACATGATCGTCAGCGGTGGCGAGAACGTGTACCCGGCGGAGGTCGAGAACGTGCTGATGAGCCACCCGGGCATCGCCGACGTCGCCGTCATCGGCGTGCCGCACGAGAAGTGGGGCGAGACCGCGAAGGCGATGGTGGTGCGCAAGGCCGGGGTGGAGGTCAGCGAGCAGGAGATCATCGACTTCGCCCGCGAGCGCCTCGCACGCTTCAAGTGCCCCACCAGTGTCGACTGGCTCGAGGCACTGCCCCGCAACCCCAGCGGCAAGATCCTGAAGAAGGATCTTCGTGCCCCCTACTGGGCGGGTCGCGACCGGAACGTAAACTAGCAGCTCACCGGCCCCTTGCAACGCTCTGAGCAGGGCATTTGCCACCGATCGACGCCGAATTCGGCTGCTCCGGAGTGTCCTCCGTTGTCCCTGGTTGTCCGCTGTGATCCGGCCGTTTGCGGCAACGAAGCGGCATTTTGCGGCAACGAGACCTCCTTCAGCGCACGTCGAAGTGGCGGTGAGATCGCTGGTGGGCGTTCGCGGACGGGCTCCGGAGAGAGGCGAGGCGCGTGGCTTCCGACCCGAGGTTGGGCGCGCCGACGTGAGGCGCGGTGGGGGAGTCAGCGAGGGCCGAGGCGATGCGAGGGGTCGACGCGGTGCATCGCCAGCCAGTGCTCGACGTCGGCGACGTCGAACCGGAGCAGCGCGCCGACCTTGTAGAAGGGAATGCGCCGCTCGTGCACCAGCCGGCGCACGAATCGCTCAGTGACGCCGAGCCGAGCTGCAAGTCCAACGACATCGAGCATTCCCTGCCGATCCAGAGACTGGCGATCCCGTTCCGCTGCCATATCCCTCATCGGGAATCGACACCCGAAATTCGGGGATCGTGTCCCGCTCCCTTGCTGACGGTGGAGCGTGTACCCCTCGCCCCTACCGGCACTTATGCGGGTGATCTGCAATGGTCCGTCGGCTTCACCTGTTCGGCTCTGTCGAGACCCGGAGAAGGCGGCGAACATCTCCGCCGAGTCGAGAGGGACTATGGCGCAGGAACCTTCTTCGTTACGGGCGTTCGAGGCGGAGCCTGTAGAGCTCGACCCACGAATCGATGAAGCGGTGCCGGTCGACTCCGTTGCGGTCATTGCCGACGAGGGCTTCGATCACTCGGAAGTTGATGAGCGCGCCAAGCATGATCGCTGCTATCGCCTCGGCGTCGACCTTCGGATTGATGACCCTGATGCGGTCGGCGACGATGCGGTACGGGCCGGTGACGAGCCGGTCGACGATTCGGTCGCGTTGTTCCGGGAAGTCGCTGAGGTCGCGGAAGAACATGCGCACAAGATCGGCGTGCATGTAGTCGAGTGAACTGTGGGCGATACTCCTGAGGTCATCGCCTTCAGGAGCCAGTTCGCTGTCCGGGGCAGCGACGATCGCGTCGACAACCGCTTCCAAGATGGCTCGCTTGGAGCGGAAGTGACGGTAGGTGCCGCCGGCGCCGGGACTGAGGCCAGCTCCCCGTTCGATGTCGGCGATGGTCGTCGCCGCGTACCCCTTCTCACCGAAGCAATGCATCGCAGATCGGACGATTCGTTCGCGCGCCGACTTCATAAGTAAGATCTTACTTGTACCCTTCGAAAGGACCAGGGATGGCCGCACAAGAACTGGCGTACTCGGCGGTTGCAGCAATCGGGAACCGCCCATGGCTGTCGTCCGTGCTCTTCCGCTTCACGAAATGGGGCAACCCGTTCGCTACGGAGAGATTCAGTTGGCCGTACCCGATGTACGACCGGATGCGATCGTCCGGGCCGGTGGCCTACGGGCGGCCGTACCGGCAGTGGTTCGTCTTCGGCTACGACGAGGTGCAGGCCGTGCTCGTGTCGCCGAACACGGCGACGGCGCCGATCGCAGAGGTGTTGCTGAGGACGAGGAGCTACCGGCGACTGAGCGATCAGGCGCGTACAAATTTCGCGCGTTGGCTGCTCGCCAACGACCCGCCGGATCACACGCGGCTGCGTGCTGCCGTCGCTCGTACGTTCACGCCGAAACAGGTCGCCGCATATGAGCCCCTCGTCACCACGGTCGTCGATGAGTTGCTCGACGAACTCCCCAGCGGGGTGATCGACCTGTACCTGCACGTCACCAACCGGCTGCCGATCCACGCAATCTCCGCTGTGCTCGGTTTGCCCATCTCCGACCGTGAATGGCTGCTCACATCATCACGTGAGCTTGCCTCGATGCTCGACCCGCTCAACACCTTCGACCCGGATTCGATGAATCGCCGTTTCGCGGAACTCGACACGTACTTTCGGAAGATCATTTCGACGCGCCGACAGCATCCGGGCGACGATCTGATCTCGGTGCTGGCCGCACACGACGACGGGTCCCGACTCGACGACGACGAGATCGTTGCGATGATCGCCTTCCTGCTCTTCGCCGGCCACGAGACGATCACCGGCATGCTCGGCAACTCGATCGTCGCGCTCCATCACCACCCCAAACAACGCTCTTTGCTCAGAGGCGAACCCGTTCTGATCGCCAACGCGGTCGAAGAACTCCTGCGCTACGACTCTGCTGCCCAGGTCACCGGACGCCAAGCCACCGCCGACATCGAACTCGGAGACCAGATCATCAAGGCTGGCGACAGCATTGGCCTCATGATCGGCGCCGCGAACCACGACAGACGCCGATGGCCAGATGCCGACGAGTTGCGTTTGGATCGACCCGACCCTCGACCACTTTCGTTCGGTTTCGGGCCCCACCACTGCCTCGGCGCCGCGCTCGCGCGTATGGAGCTTCGCCTTGCCTTGCCACCGTTGCTGGAACGTCTCGGCGACTACGCCCTCGACATGCAGAACGTCACCTGGAAGCGATCGTTCACCCTTCGTGGGCCAACCTCGCTCCCCACACACCTCTGAGCTGAAGAAAGATCTGCGCGCCCCCTACTGGGAAGGCCGCACCCGCAACGTGAACTGAGAGCAGACGCAGGTACGGAAATGGTCCGCCACGGACCGGATTCGTACCTGCGATGCAGGGTCAGGCGCCTCGGATCACGCCATCCGCGATGGCGGCAGCCGAGACGGCGGGGGCCACGCGGGACACGATGGTGCGGTCGAACACCGACGGCACCACGAAGTCGGGGCGCAGTTCGGCGTCGGTGACCGACTCGGCGATTGCCACTGCGGCTGCCAGCTTCATGTTCTCGGTGATGTCGGTGGCGCTCACGTCGAGCGCGCCGCGGAAGATGCCGGGGAACGCGAGCACGTTGTTGATCTGGTTCGGGTAGTCGCTGCGGCCGGTGGCCATCACCGCGGCGAGGCCGTCGGTGTGCTCGGGCCGGATCTCGGGGTTCGGGTTCGCCATGGCGAACACGATCGGCTGCGACGCCATGTTGCGCACGTCGGCGGCGGTGATGAGGTCGGGCCCGCTGACGCCCACGAAGACGTCGGCACCGTGCATCACCTCGCTGATGGTGCCCATCTTGCGCGACGGGTTGGTGTTCTGCGCGAACCACTCCTTGGCGGGGTTCAGGTCGCCGCGGCCCGAGTAGATGGCGCCCGTCCGGTCGCAGCCCACGATCTCGCCGACCCCGGCGTTGATGAGGATCTTGCCGATGGCCACGCCGGCGGCGCCCATACCGGCGATGACGACCGAGAGGTCCTCCATCTTCTTGCCGGTGATCTTCAGCGAGTTCCACAGTGCCGCCAGTGTGACCACTGCGGTGCCGTGCTGGTCGTCGTGGAACACCGGGATGTCGAGGCTGGCCTTCAGGCGCTCCTCGATCTCGAAGCACTCGGGTGCCTTGATGTCTTCCAGGTTGATGCCACCGAACGTGGGGGCGATGCGCTGCACCAGGTCGACCACCTCGTCGGCCGTGCGGGCGTTGATGCACACAGGGAAGCCGTCGACACCGCCGAACTCCTTGAACAGCAGCGCCTTGCCCTCCATCACGGGCATCGCGGCCTCGGGCCCGATGTCGCCCAGGCCCAGCACGGCGGTGCCGTTGCTGACGATGGCCACGGTGTTCTTGCGGATGGTGTAGCGGTGCGACAGCGAGGGGTCGTGTTCGATCGCGGTGCACACGCGGGCCACGCCCGGCGTGTAGGCCATCGAGAGGTCGTCGCGGTCGTTCACCGGTGCGGTGGACAGCACGTGCACCTTGCCGGCCTCGTGCATGCGGAACGTGCGGTCCCACCAGTCGACGAGGGTCACGCCCCTCAATTCGTTGACGGCCTGCACGACCTTCTGCTGGTGGGCCTCGTCGCGACAGTGCACCACCAGACAGCGGCGCAACTCGGGCCCGCGCACGTCGAAACCGTCGAGGGCGCCGATGTTGCCGCCGGCCTCTCCGACGGCGCTGCACAGGCGGCCGAGCGTTCCGGGCACGTTGTCGAGGCGGCAGTCGAGGGTGATGGAGAACGCAGCGGTGGGCACGGTGGGCACGGGTGGCGAGGCTACGCGCACAGGCGCGCCTCGCCCACATCGCGGCGAGGAAAGCGCGTCAGCGGATGCGCACGCCCTGCGCCTCGAGCACCTGCTGCACGCTCTCGATGCGCACCTCGTGCAGGTCGCACCCGTCGTGCAGGCTCTGTGCCGCCGCAACGCCAGCACCCTGCCCGTACACGGCGCAGGCGGCCATGTTGCGGGTGGCGGCGTGGGCCACGCGGTCGCCGCCGGTGCTGCGGCCGGCCACCAGCAGGTTGCGCACACCGCGGGGCAGCATGTTGCGATACGGCAGGTGCATGTAGCGCCCGGTGGTGGGCAGGATGAGGATGCCGTAGCCGTCGATGAACTCGGGGTAGATGCCGATGGTGTCGTCGAACCGGCCCTGCTCGCGCACATCGTGCTCGGTGAGGCTGTAGGCCGCGTCGATCTTGCGCGTGTCGCGCACGCCCAGGGTCATGCCGAAGTTGCGCAGGCGTGCCGCGTCGCAGCCGGGTGTGAAGGCCTTCAGCGCCTCGAGCGCATGCATGGCCTGGCGACGGCCCTCGATCTCGCCGATCGTGAGGTCGTCGGGGTCGGTGCCGTCGATGTCGGCGAGGTGCACCAGGTTCATGTAGGTCAGCTCGCCCGAGTCGTGGATTGCGCCCCAGGTGCCGGCGATGGTGGTGAGGTCGGCCGGGATGAGACCTGCATCGACCGCCGCCTTGAACGGCTTGTGCAGGAAGGGCGAGAACATGTCGTCCTCCTTGCCGCTGGTCTCGATGTCCCACTCGCCGTTGCCGCCCCAGTCCCGGTAGGTCTGCGGGTCGGCGGCCACGCCCTCCACGAACCGGCGCTTGTCGACCCCGGCGATGTGGAACATCACCGATGCCGCCATCAGTCGTTCTCGTGGCGGGTGATGGGTGGGGGCACCGGCGCGGTGGGCGATGTCGGCGTCTCCGGTGCAGTCGATGACGCGGCTGGCAAGGATGGCCTCGCGCCCGGCCTTCGATTCGGTGATGATGCCCACGACACGGTCGCCATCCATCACGGGGGCAGCGAACGCGCGGTGCAGCATCGGGTGGATGCCGGCCTCCTGCACCAGGGTGTCGGCCACCACCTTGAAGCCCTCGGCGTCGAGTTCGTAGCTCTGCGACTGGCTCTCGGGTACCGCTGCGCCCATCTCGAACGCACGGGTCTCGAACTCGCGGCCGATGCCGTTGGCCTCGACCGTCTGCTCGTGGCGGTACCAGGCGAGACCCTCGACCCCGACGGTGGTGATGTTGCCGCCGAAGCAGCCGTACCGTTCGACCAGCGTCACCTCGACACCGGAGCGAGCGGCTGCGAGCGCTGCGGCAAGGCCGGCGGGGCCGGAACCGACGACGAGTACGTCGGTGTCCTTGACCACGTCGACCTGTCGTGCGGGTTCGGTGATGGTGCCGAGGATGGTGCGAGTCATACGGACGCCTCCGAGACGTCGGTGTCGTGCGGGGCCGCGAGCACCGTGGAGATGGACGGGGTGTTGTGCAGGAGACGCTTGGTGTACTCCTGATCGGGCGTGGTGAGCACCTGCTCGGTGGGGCCGAACTCGACGATCTTGCCGTCGGCCATCACCGCCACGTGCTGTGCCAACGACCGTACCAACGGCAGGTTGTG
>JBJTXX010000260.1:0-2462 GCA_046082485.1 Actinomycetota bacterium | reverse complement strand
GACACGGTGGTGCTGCTCGATGACGGGGTCGTCGCCGCGGTCGGCACCCACGACGAACTGCTCGCCACCGACGAGCGTTACCGGGCCGTGCTGGCGACCCTCGCCGAGGACGACGACGACCCTGCGGAGGTGGCCTGACATGTGGGCCGCCGCAGGCGTGCGCGACGAGGATCGGCTCGACCGCAACGAGACCCGGCGCGTATTGCGCCGGGCCCTGCAGTTCGCGGTTCCGTTCCGGCGCACGGTGTGGGCGGCGATCGGCCTCGTGTCGCTCTCCACGCTGTGCACGGTGGCGGGCCCGGTGTTCGTGAAGCTCGGCCTCGACCGTGGCATCGCCGACCGCAGTGCCGCAGCGCTGAACCTCGCCGTGGGTGGCTACCTGGCGACCGTCGTGATCGGTTACGTCGTAGGAAGGCTGCAGTACCTCGCGATCAACCGTGCCGGCGAGGGGTTCCTGCGCGACCTGCGCGTGGCCGTGTTCGACCGGCTGCAGGCGCAGTCGATGGCGTTCTTCGACCGCAACAAGGCCGGCGTGCTGGTGAGCCGAATGACCGCCGACATCGAGAGCATGGGCGAACTGATCCAGTGGGGTCTGCTGCAGTTCGTGGGCGCCGGCCTGCTCCTGGTGTTCACCACCATGTTCATGCTGGCGCTCAGCTGGCAGCTGACGTTGCTGGTGGTGCTGTTCGTGGTGCCGGTGCTGGGGGTGGCCTCGGTGCGTTTCCAGCGGCAGTCTTCGGCTGCCTACCTGGAGGTGCGCGAGCGGGTGGCCGCGAATCTCTCGAACCTGCAGGAGGGCATCACGGGCGTGCGGGTCATCCAGGCGTACGGCCGGGAGGACGAGCAGACGCGCCGGTTCGTGCAGAGCAACCGGGGCCTCTACGGCTCGCACCTGCGCAGCGTGCGCGTCAGCACGTGGTACTTCGGCCTCGTCGAATGGTCGGGCATCGTGGGCATCGCGCTCATCGTCGGCGTGGGCGGATTTCTGGTGCACCGGGGCTCGGAACAGTTCGGCACGGTCGCTGCCTTCGTGCTGTTGCTGGGGAACCTGTTCGAACCCGTGTCGCAGCTGTCGCAGCTGTACAACACGGTGCAGAGTGCCGCTGCCTCGCTGCACAAGTTGTTCGCGTTGATGGACACCGTGCCCGACGTGGCCGAGCACCCGCACCCTGTCGACCTGCCCGCCACCGGCGTGCTGGAGGCCCACGGGGTGACCTTCGGCTACGAGGGCGCCGATCGGCCGGCGCTGCGCGACGTGTCGTTGGCAGTGCAGCCCGGCGAGCGGCTGGCGCTGGTCGGGCCCACAGGCGCCGGGAAGAGCACGCTGGCGAAGCTGCTGTCGCGTCTGTACGACCCGGGCGAGGGGCGCGTGACCTTCGGCGACGTGGACCTGCGGTTGGCCTCGTTGGCATCGCTGCGCGAGCGCGTGGTGGTGGTGCCACAGGAGGGTTTCCTGTTCGGTGGCACCATCCGCGACAACATCCGCATCGCCCGACCTGGCGCCACCGACCAGGACGTGGCGGATGCACTGCTGGCCATCGGTGCGCTCGAACGGTTCGTCGACTTCCCGCAGGGCCTCGACACCGACGTGCGCGAACGTGGCTCGCGCCTGTCGGCCGGCGAACGGCAACTCGTGTCGCTGGCCCGCGCCGCACTGGTGGACCCCGCGGTGCTGGTGCTCGACGAGGCAACGAGCAACCTCGACCCCGGCACCGAGGCCGTCGTGGAACGCGCCCTCGAACGGCTGATGCAGGGCCGCACGGTGATCGTGGTGGCGCACCGGCTCAGCACGGTCCGCCGAGCCGACCGCATCGCGGTGGTCGACCACGCGCGACTGGTCGAACTCGGCACCCACGACGAACTGACCGCACTGGGCGGCAGGTATGCGGCGCTGGCCGACGCGTGGGCGCGCTCGCAGCCGAACGCCTGATTCCGGTGCGGGTGCCGGCGCGTGCGCCGACAGGCGTCAGGCGTCAGGCCGCCTTGTCGAACACGATCGCGAACTCCAGCAGGCCGTTGTCCTCGGTGACGATGGTGGCGATGCTGGGGTTCGGGATGCCGTAGTCGGCGAACACGACGGGAATGTTGCCGAGCACGGCGATGCGGCCGTTCTTGTAGGTGGCCGACAATTCGAACGTGACCGACTTGGTGACGCCGCGCAGCGTCAGGTCGCCGGTGGCGCTGGCGGTGACGGTGCCACCATCGGCGGGCACCGCGCCGATGTCGATCGGCTGGGTGAGCACGAACGTCGCCGTCGGGAACTGGTCGACCGACATGATGCGGCCGTTGAACTGGCCGTCGCGCTTGCCCTCGTCGCTCTTGAACGTGGTCATGTCGACCGTCCAGTCGCCGGTGGTCGCCTTGGTGCCCTCGATGGTGAACTGACCGGTGATGGCGTTGGTGCGCCCGTTGGCGGTGGTGTCGAAGCCGTTGATGCTCTCGTTCACCCGGTAGCCGACTTC
>JBJTXX010000259.1:0-4341 GCA_046082485.1 Actinomycetota bacterium | reverse complement strand
GCACGTGTTCGCCGCCGACCAGAGCCCCTACGGCAAGGCCGACGAGCAGACGTTCGCGATGATCCGGATGATGGCCGCCAGCGAGGGCCTTGCGGCCGACCCGGTGTACGAGGGCAAGGCGCTACGAGGGCTGCAGGCACTTGCCGCCGATGGCTTCTTCCCCGTCGGCAGTCGGGTGCTGCTGATGCACCTCGGTGGCACGCCGGCGATCCACGCCTACGCCAGCCAGTTCGGTTCGCCCCGGCTCACCACATTCTGACGCCGAGCCCCGCTGACCGAGCACCGCCGCCGGAACGCTCGACGGTCTTGCCGAACGGCTGCAGTGCCAACCCCGCCAATTTCAACCCCTGCAAGGCGAACGGGAACCTGATGATGGTCATGGCGACGAACGAGGCGGCGACCACGTGGGCCAACGCCAGCAGCACGCCGGGGACGAACCACAGGACAGCACCGATCACGCCGAGTCTCGAGGCGTCGGGATCCTTCACCACCCTCCGGCCGAACGGCCACAGGGAGAACGAGGCGATCTTCAGGCACTGGACGGCGAAGGGCAGCCCTATCACCGAGATCGCCAGCAGCACGGCCACGCACAGCCACAGCGCCGCCAGCCAGATGCCGGCGAGCAGCAGCCACAGCACGTTCCCCAACAGTCTCACGGGCCACACCTCGATTCCCGGCGGACGTTACCCCCGGGGGTGCAGCCTCTGGACAAGGGTGCCCGGCATGTGGCTGTATTGGTGGATGGGGACCCACCACGAGGCCGTCGCGCCCGCCGACAGCGGGGCGATGCATCGCGCTGGCGGCGACCTGGCCGGGCACGTGCGGCAAATCGCAAAGGTGGCGACGAATCGTCTGCTGCAGCCGCCACCGCTTGGCGCGCCACGAACCGTCGACGAACTGGCCGCAGAGGTGGGGGCCACCGTCACCGCCGCCGGGTTGGGTGCCGAGGCCACGCTGCGAATCTGGACCGACCACCTCGCGCCAGCGTGCATCGCCGTCGACCATCCGCGCTATCTCGCCTTCGTGCCCGGCGCGCCCACACAGCTGGCCGCGGCGTTCGACATGGTGGTGAGCACCGCCAGCATCTATGCCGGTTCATGGCTCGAGGCCGCCGGCGCCGCATTCGCCGAGAACGCCGCCCTGCGGTGGGTGGCCGACCTCGCAGGGTTCCCCGAGAGCGCCGGGGGCACGTTCGTGCCGGGTGGCACTGCCGGCAACCTCTCCGCGCTGGTGGCCGCAAGGCAGCAAGCACGCCGGCGCCGCGGCATGTCACCCACGCGTTGGGCGATCTGCGTCACCGAGGAGACGCATTCGTCGGTCGCACACCTCGCACGCGCCGTGATGGACGTCGACGTGGTGGTGGTGCCCGGCGACGAACGCGGCCGACTGACCGACGAGGCGTTGCAGCGCACGGTGGACGGGTTGCCCTCGCAGCAGCGCGATGGCATCTTCGCGGTGGTGGCCACCGCAGGCTGCACCAACCTGGGCGTGGTCGACGACCTCGCCGGCGTTGCCGACGTCGCCGAGCGACATGGTTGGTGGGTGCACGTCGACGGCGCCTACGGCGGCGGCGGCCTGGCAGCACCCAGCGTGCGCCACCTCTACGCCGGAATCGAGCGGGCCGACTCGTTCATGGTGAACCCGCACAAGTGGCTGTTCGCCCCCTTCGACTCGTGCGCCCTCGTCTACCGCGACCCCACCGGTGCTCGCGCCACTCATTCGCAACACGCCGACTACCTCGACGCGGTGAACGCACACGACGAATGGAACCCGGCCGACTACGGCGTGCACCTGTCGCGCAGGGCGCGGGGGCTTGCGCTGTGGTTCTCGTTGGCGGCGCACGGCACCGACGCGTACCGCGACGCCATCGAGCAGTCGATCACCGTCACACGACAGGCCGCCGCGCTCATCCGCGCTGCCGACCATGTGGAGTTGCTGCTCGAGCCCGATCTCAGCGTGGTGGTGTTCGCCCGGCACGGATGGGGCAGGGCCGACTACGACGCATGGGCCGACCGACTGCTGCGCGACCAGCGCGCCTTCGTGGCCCCCACCCAGCACCGCGGCAGGCCGTGCGCACTGCTGGCCCTGGTGAACCCGCTCACCACCATCGACGACATCGCCGACATCATCGACAGCATGCGCCCCTGAAGGAGACCACCATGCAGCTCGCGAACGCCATCACCGCCGTCGACACACCGCCCATCTCCGAGGCGGGGGGCTGGCTCGACCCCAGCACGCCCGCTGAACTCGTGATCAACCTGTGCCAGGCCGTGCCCAGCTATCCACCGGCGGCCGCGCTCATGGATGCAGTGGGCGCGATCGCCCACGAACCCGGCGCCGGCACCTACACCGACGTGCTCGGACTGCCCGCCCTGCGCGAGCGCTACGCGCGACAGATGACGTCCACGTACGCGGCACCGGTCGCGGCCGACGAGATCGGCATCACCGCCGGCTGCAACCAAGCGTTCTGCGTCACGATGATGGCGCTCGCCGGACCGGGCTCGAACGTGGTGCTGCCTGCACCGTGGTACTTCAACCACGACATGTGGATGCGCATGCTCGGCATCGAGGTGCGGCACTTCCCCGCGATGTCGGCCGACTCGCCGTACCCCGACCCCACGGCGGCCGCAGCGCAGATCGACGCCGACACGCGCGCCATCGTGCTGTGCACCCCGAACAACCCGACGGGCGCCGTGTACCCGGCAGAGGTGCTGGCCGCGTTCCACGACCTGTGCGCCGAACGTGGCATTGCGCTGGTGCTCGACGAGACGTACGTCGACTTCCGCGACACCGACGCGCCGCCGCATCATCTGTTCGCACGCGCCGACTGGCGCGACACGCTGGTGCACCTCTACAGCTTCTCGAAGGTGTTCGCCCTCACCGGCTACCGCGTCGGAGCCATCACCGCCTCGGCCGAGTTCCTGTTCGAGGTCGAGAAGATCATGGACTGCGTGGCCATCTGCGCCCCCAACGTGGGCCAGCGAGCTGCCCTCTTCGGCCTCGACCACCTGCACGACTGGAAGCAGGAGAAGTCGGCGATGATGGCCCACCGCACGGCCACGCTGCAGGGTGAGTTCGCCGCACAGGCACCGGGCTACACGCTGGCGTCATCGGGCGCCTACTTCGCCTACGTGCGCCACCCGTTCAGCGGGGTGCCGTCGAAGCAGGTGGCCATGCACCTCGCCAGGGAACACGCCATGCTCTGCCTGCCCGGCTCGGTGTTCGGGCCAGGGCAGAACGACTACCTGCGGCTGGCGTTCGCCAACGTGGGCGCCGACCGCATGGCCGAGGTGGTGCAGCGACTCGCCGCCAGCACCACCACCTTCGGCTGACCGGCCGGGCCGGTTCACCCGGGCCGGTTCCAGCCGGGCCGGTTCAGCAGGGCCGGTTCAGCCGTGCAGTTCGGGGATGTGGCGTGCCCACGCCTCGAACTCGGCGAGCAAGCGGGCCCGGGTGGGCTCGTCGACGAACGCGACACGCAGCGCATGCAGGTTGCACGACCAGATCTCGGGCAGCGTGAGGCCGAGGTGCGTGACGCACCGGCCGTATTCCTCACTGAGCGTGATGTCACTCACCGTCAGGTCGTCGGTGTTGATGGTGACGGGAACGCCGGCGCGCAACAGCATCGGCAGCGGGTGCGCCTCGAGGCTGGGCACCGCATTGGCCTGCACGTTGCTGGTGGGGCACAGGTCGAGCGTCAGCCGTTCGGCGGCCAGTTGGGCCACGAGCCTCGGGTCGTTCGCCACCGAGACGCCGTGCGACAACCGGTCGGGCCGCATCTGCAGGGCCAGGCGCAGCAACGAGCCGTCGTCGGGGATCTCGCCGGTGTGCACGTTGATGCCCAGGCCGCCGGCGCGGGCGATCTCGAACGCGCGGGCGTGCGGTGTGGGGTCGGGATTGGCTGCCTCGTAGCCCGCGAAGTCGAAGCCAGTCACCCCGGCGTCACGGCATCGCACCGCCGCCTCGGCCACCGCTGCGTTCAGCTCGGGCGTGTGGGCGCGGATGGCCACCACGTTGAGCCGCACCTCCACGCCGCAACGGCGCCCTGCATCCGCAGCCGCGTCACCGACGGCCCGGATGACCTCCTCGAGCGACAGGCCCTGCTGGGTGTGGAACGCAGGCGCCCACTTCACCTCCATGAAGCGCACGTTGTCGCGAGCCTTGTCCTCCACCAGTTCACGGCTGATGCGGGCCAGCGCGTCGGCATGTTGCATCAGCGCGATCGGCAGATCGAACGCCCGCAACAGCTCGGCCTGCGAACCCGGATGCTCGGGCGCCACGAGCATGTGGAACATCTCGCGCCACGTGCGCGGTGCCTCGATGCCGTGCTGCTGCGCCAAC
>JBJTXX010000258.1:0-2305 GCA_046082485.1 Actinomycetota bacterium | reverse complement strand
AGCACGTCGAGGTCGGGGCCGAACGAGTCGCGCAGGCGGCCCCAGTCGACGTGGGGCCAGGTGCTGCCCAGTGCCTCATCACCAGCGGGTGTCGATGCCGCGCCGAACGACCCGACGAATCGCACCATGCTCGGCAGTGCTGCCGCATAGGTGTCGAGGTCGCGCATGTCGCCGTGCTGCCACCCGAACGAGAGGTGGCTGTCGGTGCCGCGGAGCGCCGGCAGCTGAGGGCCGACGCCGCTGTGCGCGACGACGGGGCGCGTCTCGTCGGCCGCTTCGATCGACCGCCGAAGCCATCGGTCGAGGATCGTCGAGTTCCAGGTGGGCACCTGCTCGCGCAGCAGCCGACCGGCGAGTGACCGCCACGAGACAGCACCGACCTGCGGACGTGCCGACTCGTGCGCAGTCGACGATGCGGCATGCAGCGGCGTGGGTTCGTCGTGGGCGCACCACCACGCGATCGACGGCCGGTGGCCGAGCAGGTCGACCATCTCGCGGGCCTGGCGCACGGCCTGACGCCGGATGGCCCGCCCGTAGGCATGTCGCAGCGGCAGGTCTTGCCAGATCAGCATCCCGAGCTCGTCGGCGGCGTCGTACAACTCGGTGCGGGCGATGTGGCCGTTGACGCGCACGAGGTCGAGGCCGGCGTCGCGGGCCAGTTCCACGTCGCGCCGCACTTCCTCGCCGGATGCGTCGGCGAGCGCCTGCCGGGTCGGGGGCAGGTTGGCGCCCTTCACGAACAGTCGCTCACCGTTCACCGTGAAGACGCCTTCGTGCACCGACAACTCGCGCAGACCGGTGCGCACTCCGCGTCGGTCGCTCGTCTCGCCCTCGCACAGCACCTCCACCGTCACCTCGGTGAGCGGTTGTGCTCCCATCGTCCACGGCCACCACAGCGCCGGGTCGGGAACGTCGAGGTCCCAGTCCACCTCGTTCGCCCCTGCGGCGAGGGGCCGTGACTGCTCGGTCACGATCGCGCCGTCCACGCGGGTGCGCAGCATGACGGAACGGGCCGTGTCGGCGTCGAGGCGAGCGTGCAGCCGCAGGTGGGCGCGCACGTCGTTCGCATCGCGGCACAGCACCCGCAGCCGGTCGATGCGCACCGGGCCCGTCTCGTGCACGTTCACGGGCCGCCACAGCCCCCCGGGGTTCCAGAGCGGATCGAGCACGTCGCTGTGCTGCAGCACGCCGGTGATGTTCCGTTTCGCCGTGCGTTGGCGCTGCGGCGAGCACGAGACCTCCACCGCCAGCACATGCTCGGCAGCGAGCCTGGCGAGACTGGTGATCTCGAACGAGTGCGGGAAGAAGTAGCCCTCGGGGTCACCGAGATAGGCGCCATCGAGCCACACGTCGGCCTGGTACATCACGCCCTGCAGCGTCACCCACGCCCGGCGACCCTCGGCGGGGGGCTCGAGGTGGAACCGGTGCCGGTACAGCAGGGGGCCGTCGGCGTCGGCGTACGGGGTCGACGACCGCCAGTGCCCCGGCACCTGCACCTCGGGCCAGTCGTCGTCGGGATGGTCGAGACCGACACCGACGCGACGGATGTCGTCGTCGGCGACCATTGCCCGCCAGGTGCCCCTCAACTCCACGGCCCGAGCGTAGAGGTTCGCCGGGCAGGGGGTAGGGTCGCCGCATGGCGAACCGTCCCTCGACTCTCGGCGAACTGAAGGCATCCGGCTGGCAGTCGGTGCCGGTGAAGGAAGAGATCCGCCGCAACGCGGTGGCCCGCATCTCTGCCGGACAACCCCTGTTCGAGGGGGTGCTCGGCTACGAGCAGACCGTGATGCCGCAGCTCGAGAACGCCCTCCTGGCCGGGCACGACGTGATCTTCCTGGGCGAGCGCGGTCAGGCCAAGACGCGCATGATCCGGTCGCTGACCGGCCTGCTCGACGAATGGATGCCGGTGGTTGCCGGCAGCGAGATCAACGACGACCCCTACCACCCGATCAGCCGTCACGCCCGCGATCTCGTGGCGGAACTCGGCGACGCGGCTCCCATCGACTGGGTGCACCGCGACGATCGCTTCGGCGAGAAGCTGGCCACCCCCGACACTTCCATCGCCGACCTGATCGGTGAGGTCGACCCGATCAAGGTGGCCGAGGGTCGGTACCTCAGCGACGAACTCACGCTGCACTACGGGCTCGTGCCGCGCACGAACCGTGGCATCTTCGCCATCAACGAGATCCCCGACCTCGCGGAGCGCATCCAGGTCGGTCTGCTCAACGTGCTCGAAGAGCGAGATGTGCAGGTGCGCGGCTACAAGATCCGCCTCCCGCTCGATGTGCTGCTCGTGGCATCGGCC
>JBJTXX010000257.1:0-3073 GCA_046082485.1 Actinomycetota bacterium | reverse complement strand
GCGAGGATGCGTCGTCCCTCGTCGGCGTTCGTGCCGTCCAACCGGATGACGATCGGCGCGCGCAACGAAACGCGCGAGACCGCCTCGACGATCCCCTTGGCGACCTCCTCGCCGCGCGTGATGCCGCCGAAGATGTTGATGAAGATGCTCTTCACGTTCTCGTCGAAGTTGATGACACCGAGGGCCGCCGCCATCACGTCGGCATTGGCGCCGCCGCCGATGTCGAGGAAGTTGGCGGCGCTGCCGCCCACCTGGTTCACCACGTCGAGCGTGCTCATCGCCAGCCCGGCACCGTTGGCGATGATGCCGACGCTGCCCTCGAGCCCGATGTACTGCAGGTCGTGGGTGCGGGCCAGCTGTTCGCGGGCGTCGAGTTCCTCGGTCGCACGGAACTCCTCCCACTCGGGGTGGCGGAAGGCAGCGTTGTTGTCGAGGCTGACCTTCGCATCGAGGGCGTGCACGCCACCGTCCGGGCGCAGGATCAGCGGGTTGATCTCGGCGAGATCGCAGTCGCCGGCGGTGAAGCACCGGTAGAGCTTCACCAACATGTCGGCCACGCCGTCGACGGCCTCGGCGTCGATCCTCGCCCGAACCGCTGCGTCGCGGGCGGTGGCCGGCGAGATGCCGTCGACCGGATCGATGTGCAGCATCACGATGGCATCGGGGTCGGTGGCGGCAACGGCCTCGATCTCCACACCGCCCTGCGCGCTCAGCATCAGCAGGTGCTTCTTGGCCCCACGGTCGAGCGAGTACGACGCGTAGTACTCCTTGCTGATGTCACTGGCGTGTTCCACCCACACGCGCTTCACCAGGTGGCCCTTGATGTCCATCCCGAGGATGTTCCCCGCGTGCAGGCGCACCTCGTCGGCGTTGTCGGCCAACTTGATGCCGCCGGCCTTGCCACGGCCACCGACCTGCACCTGTGCCTTCACCACCACCGGGTAGCCGGCGGCCTCGGCGGCGGCCACGGCCTCGTCGACCGTGTAGGCCACATCGCCCGGGCTGACCGGGATGTCGAAACGGGCGAAGTACTGCTTGCCCTGGTACTCGAACAGGTCCATCTAGGCCTCGTCCTCTCTCTGGTCAAGTGCGGTCTCGAGCCACTGGCTGATCGCCTTCAACGAACTGCCGGGCCCGAAGATCTCCGAAACACCTTGCTCGCGCAGCGCCCGCGCATCCGCGTCGGGAATCACTCCGCCCCCGAACACCATCACGTCGCCCAGGTCGCGGCGACGCAACTCCTCCATCACCCGGGGGAACAGGGTGAGGTGCGCGCCGCTGAGCAACGACAGGCCTACGGCATCCACGTCTTCCTGCAGCGCCGTCTCCGCGATCTGTTCGGGGGTCTGGTGCAGGCCGGTGTAGATCACCTCGAAGCCGTGGTCGCGCAGTGCCCGCGTGATGGTCTTGGCACCACGATCATGGCCGTCGAGGCCCGGCTTGGCCACCACGACGCGATATGTCCGCTCCACAAGTCGGGAACCCTACGACCGTTGCCGCACACCGGGCCAATCCGGCCGAGGTGCGCCAACGGCGCATCTGCGGCACACTGTGACCGTGCGTCGCCCCCGACTGCAGTCGACCCTCGCCCGCGCCGTGGTGCCCGTGGCCGCCGGCATCGGCTTCTTCGCGTTGCTCGCGCTGTTGTTGTGGGGTGTGGCGGCACTCATCTCTCGCAACCCCGAGCAGACGTCGACGAACCTCTCGGGCACGATTCAGGAGATGGGCAGCGCAGTGAACCTGGCCGACGCGATCGCGAAGGACGGCCCGATCGTGCTGAACGATCTCATCGGCGACGACCACATCGTGCTCTCGCACTCCGGCGCCGACCCGAATCAGGGATGGGTGATCAGCCTCGCCCACCCGGCCGACCGTGACGCCAGTTGCTCGGTGGAGGTCGTGCGTGGCACGGCGACGTTCACCGACTGCGATGGCCGCACCCTCGGTGTCACCGACCTCGCCGCACCGCCGGCCGGCGTGGCGCCGATCGTCGGAGCAGACGGCAGCCTCAGCCTCGACCTGATCGCTGACTGAGCCCCGGAAACGGGCCGGTCACACCCGCGACGGAGTGTTCGCCACGAGTCGCGCAGCGAACTCCTCGGTGTGCGCGGGCAGTTTCGCTCGGTGCAGCGCAAGGCCACCGATGACCTCAGCACCCACGCCGGAGACCGCCTTGTCGAGCTTGTCGAGCGTCGACCCGGGGTTCAGGGCGAACGTGCAGAACGTGGCCGCCAGCTTGCCCCGCATCGCAGGCAGGTGTGCGATGGCCCCGAGACCGAACGGGGCCTGACCCACCACGAACAGACCGTGCACCCACGTGCCCACGACCACGACGTCGGCCTCCTGGATGCCGCCCATCTCGAGTTGGTTGAGCGGGCACACGGTGGTGACGCCCCAGCCCTCCTGCTGCAGGTTCGAGGCGATCATCTCGCTGGCCTTGCGCGTGTTCCCGGTGAGGCTGGAGTAGAGGATGGCGGCCTTCATGCCGATCATTCAAACAGATTCGGCAAGTTCGGCACGAGCGGCGCGGCCGGCCCGCACCTTGTGCACGACGCTCACCACACCGGCCAACAGGGTGACCGCGATGATCAAGCAGACGATGATGATCACGTTCGTCGGCAGCTCGCGGGTGCCGAGGAAGATGTACAGGTCGGGCAGGATGAACACGCCCAGCGAGATCGCCGCCCACTTCAGGGCCGCCTTGTACTTGTTGTCGATGAAGTTCAGCACCATCCGCGGGGTGGTGATCGCATCGACGCAGGCCGAGAACAGGTCGATACCGAGATAGATCCAGGGGTTGAGCCCATAGTCGCCCACGGCCGCCCACACGATGAGCGTGCGGATCAACGACCAGGCCACGACGACGACCGCCCAGGTGCGGCTGAGCATGCGGCGACGCGCCAACGTCGCCGTGTCGTGCTCTGATCCGCCCCCGGTCATCCGGCCATTCAAACAGACCCGAAGGCGTTAGGGGCTACAGCTTGCGAAGCGGCGCCCACGCAAGCGACAGGTGCTTGGTGCCGACCGACGGGAAACGGATGGTGGCTTCCGCCCGCTCACCCTCGCCGCGAAT
>JBJTXX010000256.1:0-2430 GCA_046082485.1 Actinomycetota bacterium | reverse complement strand
GGCGATGTCGCGCGCCGGCGACGACCCGAAGGCCAAGCGCAAGGTGGTGAGGGCGAAGGCCCCCGAGGGGTTCGTGCACTACGACGAGGGCACCATGCAGCGCCTGATGACGGGCCAGCCCGAACCGCTGACCTCGCGGTTCCGGGTGACGGCCGACATGGTGGCCACCGTGCTGCGCCGCCCCGACGGACCCGCCGCCCTGAAGCACCTGCTGAACACCAACCACGACACCCCGGACCGGAGGCGCAAGCACAAGCGACGCGCCATCTCGCTGTACCGCAGCCTGGAGGCGGCCGGTGTCGCAGAGCGACTGCGGGGGCCCGGCGGCGCATGTGCCGGCGTGCGAGTGGGTTCGCTGGTGGAAGGCAGCGACGAGCGGGCTGCCCTGCGGTTCTCGGCGCCGCTGATGCCGTTCGCCATCGAGGTGATCTCCACCTTCGACCGCGACGAGCCCATGTACGTGCTCGACGTGGTGAGCGTGGTGGAGGCCGTGCTCGACGACCCTCGGCAGATCCTGAACTCCCAGCAGTTCGCCGCGAAGGGCGCCGAGGTGGCACGCATGAAGGCCGAGGGCGTGCCCTACGAGGAGCGCATGGATCGGCTCGAGGACATCACGTGGCCGATGCCGTTGAAGGAACTGCTGGACGCCTGCATCGCCCCCTACCGCGAGCGGCACCCGTGGGTGGCCGAGGGGCCTTCACCGAAGTCGATCCTGCGCGAGATGCTGGAGAGCGGCGACACGTTCGCTTCCTTCGTGCGTCGCTATCGACTCGATCGCAGCGAGGGCCTGGTGCTGCGGTACCTCACGGATGCGTGGCGCACACTCGACCGCTCGCTGCCCGACGACGTCTACGTCGACGCACTCGAGGACGTGATCGAGTGGCTGGGCGCGCTGCTGCGTGCCACCGACGCCACCCTGCTCGACGAATGGGCGCGGCTGGCCGGACAGCCGGTGCACGACCATCAAGCACCCGAAGCCCTCACCGCGCTGGCCGGCCCACCGGCCGCATGGCGCACGGCGGTGCGCACCGCGGTGTTCGGCTGGGTGGACCTGCTCGCCCGTCAGGGCCACGAGGCGCTCGCCGAACGCAGCGGCTGGTCGGCCGACGACCTGCGCTCGGCGATGCAGCCGTACTGGGCCGAGCACGCGCACATCTGCACCGATGCCGACGCCCGGTCGGCGCGGTGGTTCCGTTTGGAGGAAGCGCCGGGCCGTTGGACGATCACGCAGACGATCGTCGACCCCGACGAGAGCGGCGAGTGGCGACTGGTCGCGGTCGTCGACCTCGAGGAGTCGATGACCGAAGGCGCGCCCATCCTGCGGCTCGACCGGTTGGGCCCCGACGAGTCGCTCAGGCAGTGATCTCGCAGAGGGTGCGCCAGCGCGGCAGCACCACATCGTGCAGCAGGCGGTCGCGTTCGGCGCCACGGGCGCGGGCGGCCTCGCCCCACAGCGCACGGCCGACCATGAAGCCGCTTGCGCCGCCCTCCATCGCCTCGCCCACCTGCTGGGCGAACGACTCGAACGTGCCGCAGCCCGAGAGGATGGCCCACGGCTGCCGGCAGTCCTCGGTGATGCTCTGGCATGCGGCCACCCGTTCCGCCGTGTCGACGACGACGTCGGGGTCGACGGGGAAGGGCAGCTTCAACAGGTCGGGGTCGAGCGCGGCGAACTGCACGGCCGTGTGGCGCACCACCCGCAGCCGGTCGGCCGGGTCGTCGAGGCCGAAGAACAGCGGCTCGAGCACCACGGGAATGCCCACGGCGCGGCACTCGGCCACCACCTCGGAGGCGACGGCCACCTGCGCATCGGCGGTGGGGCGGTCGGGGTGGAACGGCAGCAGCAACTTCGCGAACGATGCACCGCTGTCGGCGGCAGCGGCCACCGACCACCCGGGCATCACCGAGGTGACCGAGCCAGCGGGGTCGTCGAGATACCCCTGCGCCTCGAGCGCTGCGAAGAAGCCGACGCCCGGTGGCAGGTCGTACACGAGGTCGGGGATCGAGTACTCGGGCTCGAGCATCACGCCCGTGGCGTGCGGGGCGACCGCACGAATGAGGCCGCGCTTCAGTTCGACGATGTCGTCGCGTGTCACCGACTGCGGGTCGTGCGGCGCGAGGAACCTCCGCAACGAGTCGCGGTGGTCGACGGCCAGCACGCGGAAGACGCCGTTCGCCTCGCGCAACGAACCGCCGCTCATCGTCCCCCGGCAGTGGGCAGGCTGACGACGGGAAGGCCCCACTCGCCGGCCGTCCAGTCCTCGGTGATCCACGTATGGTCCGCGTGGAAGCACGGCGGCGTGACCCGTTCGTCCATCAGCAGGTCGCCCGCCAGGAAGTTCAGGAAGTACATGTTCGAACCCGGCGACACGACGGTGGTGTGATAGCCCATCGGCACGCACACCAGGTCGCCGTCGTGGGCCACGGCAA
>JBJTXX010000255.1:0-6105 GCA_046082485.1 Actinomycetota bacterium | reverse complement strand
CGACGCCCTCGATGGTGACGATGCGCTGACCGACGGCACTCGCTGCCATCACCAGGCATCCGCACACCAGCTGATCGTCGACCATCACGCTGCACGAGCCGCACTCACCCTGCTCGCACGCTCCCTTGCTGCCCATCAGGCCGAGACGCTCGCGCAGCACGAAGAGCAGGCTCTCCCCCACCCATGCGTCGCGCACCTGATGGGCGCGGCCGTTGACGTGCAACTCGTACACGAGGTCACTCATTGGGGAACGCCCTTCTCAGCAGGCGACCGGCCAGCACGCCGACGGCCGTGCGGCGATACCGAGCCGTGGAACGATGGTCGTCGATGGGTCGCGACGCCTCGCTGACGAGTTGCGCGAACTGCTGGAGATCGGCGGCCGCGACACGTCGGTCGGCGAAGTCGACGTTCGCGGCAGCATGGGCCTCCGCCAAGGGACAGCGAAGGATGGTGGGCCCGACCGAACCCAGCGCGATCGCGATCGACCGGGCGTCGTCGTCGACGACGAGTGAGGCCGAGGCGGTGGCGATCACCATGGCGTTGCGCACGCCCACCTTCGAATAGCCCTGCCAACCACGGGCCTGCGGCACGGTGACGGCGACGATCAGCTCACCCGCCCGGCGCGCCGTGCGTTTCGGACCGGTCATGAACTCCGAGAAGGGGATGCGTCGCGTTCCCTCGGTGGATGCGAGCTCCACCACGGCGTCGAGCGCCGCCAGCACCGGCAAACCGTCGCCGGCCGGCGAACACGTACCGACGTTCCCGCCGATCGTCGCCGCATGGCGGATCTGCGGCGAGCCCACCGTTCGCGCTGCCTGGGCAAGTGCAGGCATCCAGGACGCGAGCGGATCACGCTCGAGTTCCCGGTAGGTGACTCCAGCGCCGATGCGCACCGTTCCGGAGACCGGATCGTGTTCCCAACACCGCAACTCGGGCACACGGTTCACCGCCACCACCGAATCGGCCCTGCGGTGACCGGAGTTCACCTCGACCATCAGGTCGGTGCCGCCGGCGAGCACCGTGGCGCCCGGATCGGCGGCGAGCGCGCTCAGTGCCTCTTCGAGGGAGTTGGCGACCACCACGGACATAGCGAGAGGACTTTACATTTCGTAAAGCGATTCCGGGTGAATGGCCCCTATGGAGCGTAGGGGCAGTGGCGACAACCGCTGTCGCAGCAGTAGCCGCGATCGGCGAGGAACCGCGCCGTGAACACCGCCCGACCGGTGGCCGGGTCGAGGTAGCTCGCCATCTCCGATTCCACTGCCGCGCGGTGGCGCGCCATCGCTGCCTCCCATCCACGACTCGATGGGGAGAACCGGCGTGGAAGCGGCACCTCGAGATGATCAGGACGCAACGTCGCCACACCCGCAGGGTACCGGTGCGAAATTTGACGTCCTCGGTGCTTGACCCCACGACGGGGGTGACTAGTGTGCGGGTCGCCGGATGTGATGGGGGTCACACCCCACACCTCGGTATCGGAACATCCAACACAAGGGGGAAACACGTGCGCACCAGTCGCCGTTCCGGCTCTGCCGGTCGTTTCTTCGCAGTTGCGTTGATCAGCCTCGGGTTGATCGCCGCAGCCTGCGACAACAAGAAGGACGAAGGGTCCAGTGGCAGCACTGCGAACACCGAAGTCACCGAGACCACCGGGGGTGGTGCGGTCGAGACCACCGCTGCTCCCGAGACCACGGCAGCGGCCAAGGAGCCGGTGTACGGCGGCACCCTCGTCGTGAGCGGCGAGGCCGAGGTGTCGAACCCGTGGACTCCGGCTGCCATGCAGTGCGACAGTTACTGCCAGCAGCGTGCCCGCTCGTTCTACGAGCCGCTCACCGCACTCGGCGAGGACCTCAAGGTCCACGGCGTGCTGCTCGAGTCGTTCGAGCCGAACGCGACCTTCGACGTGTGGACGATGACCGTTCGCAGCGGCATCACCTTCCACGACGGCACCCCGCTGAACGCTGCCGCCGTGGTGAAGAACCTGCGTGAGGCCGGCGCGGGCCTGCTGCTCGGCGCCGCACTGAAGGACATCGGCAAGACGTGCAACGGGGTGCCCTGCACCGCCGCTGAAATCGCCGACCCCGCCGTGCCGAAGGTGTTGGCCATCGACGCGACCGGTGACATGACCTTCACCGTCAAGATGGGCTTCGCCGGCGACCTCGCCCAGCCGATGGCGTGGCCCGGTTTTCCGGCCGCCATGGGCACCCAGTGGGGCCTCATCGCCTCGCCGGCCTGGCTCGACGCCGTGACCGCCGGCACCGCTGACGCCACGCAGGCAGTCGGCACCGGCCCGTTCATCGTCGAGAGCTATGCGCCGCGCGACAAGCTCGTCGTGAAGCGCAACCCGAGCTACTGGCAGAAGGACGCCGCCGGCAACCAGCTGCCCTACCTCGACGGCATCGAGTACCGCGTGATCGAGGACAGCGAGACCGCCGCCGACGCGCTGCGCAACGGCGACATCGACATCTTCTCGACCTCGGCCGCCCAGGTCATCGCCGACTTCCGCGAGACCCCCGACGAGTTCCCGATGTCGGAGCAGAACAACTTCACCGAGACCAACTACATCCTCATCGACCTCGACAAGCCGGGACCGTTGCAGGACGAGCGGGTGCGCTGCGGTCTGTCGCTCGCCCTCGACCGTCAGGAACTGATCGACGCCGTCGCTGGCGGCATCCTCAAGCCGGCCAACGGCCTGTTCTCGCCCGGCCAGCAGGGCTACCTCGAGGACAACGGCGGTTCCACGTCGTACGACCCCGACAAGGCCGCCGAGCTGATCGCTGACTACGAGACCGAGACCGGCACGCAGGTCAAGATCCAGTACGGCACGACGACGTCGCAGATCAACGCCCAGACCGCAGAACTGCTGAAGGGCTACTGGGAGGCCGTCGGAGCCGACTTCGAGTACGTCCAGGTGCCGCAGGACTCGTTCATCACGAACGCCCTGTTCGGTGATCCGGGCTTCTTCGCCTACGGCTGGCGCAACCACGCCGGCACGACCATCGACGGCCAGTACTTCTGGTGGCACTCGTCGACCGCCGCACCCGACGGTGGCTTGGCCCTGAACTTCGGCCGCATCCGCGACGACGTGATCGACAAGGCGCTGGAGACGGCCCGTTCGGCGCTCACCGACGAGGAGCGCACCAAGGCTGCCGAGGACGTGAACCGTCAGATGGCCAGCAAGTGCTACCAGATCCCCACCTCGTGGACGCTGTGGGGCACGCCCCGCAACCCGAAGGTGCAGGGCCTGGGGGGCTCGCTGCTGCTGCCCGATGGCACCCCCTCGCGTGACGGTGCTGGCTTCTCCGGCCAGTTCTACACGCACACCATCTGGCTCGATCCCGAAGCCTGATCGTCTCGGCTGTGCGGGGAGGGGCGAGCGATCGCCCCTCCCCGCCTGCCACTGTCCCATCGAACATCCACACCGGGGCTGAGCGTGCGCTACTTCCTCCAACGGTTCCTCCAGCTGCTGCTGGTGTTCTTCATCGTCACCTTCACCGTGTTGGTGGTGATGCGCATCGGTTCGCCCGATGCGAGAACCCTCGCGATCAAACTGGCCGGCAAGCCGCTCACCGACGCCGAGCAGGCCGACATCATCGCCCGCTACAGCCTCGACGCGAACTTCTTCAGCCAGTACCTCACCTGGCTGAAGCAACTGCTCTTCCACTTCGACCTCGGCGTGTCGCCGCAGAACTCGTCGACGGTCGCCGACCTGCTCAAGCCCCGTGTCTGGACGACGGTGCTGCTGGGTCTCTACGCCATCGTGGTCGGCCTCATCGTCGCCGTGCCGATCGCCGTGTGGCAGGCCTATCGACGTGACCGCACCTTCGACAAGGTCGCATCGGTCGGCACGTTCATCGCCGTGGGAATCCCCGGCATCGTTCTCGGTCTGTTCCTGAAGTTGGGCTTCGTCGTGCACTGGAGCATCTTCCCGAGCATCGGCGACAAGGTGTACCCGTGGGACAACCTGCGCGAGCACTTCATGAACTTCTTCCTCCCCACGGTGACGCTGATGATCCCCGTGGCCGCCATCTACGCCCGCCTGCTGCGAGCCGACATGGTGATGACCCTGCAGAGCGACTTCGTCACACTCGCCAGCGCCAAGGGCGTTCCGCCGCAGCGGGTGCTCTGGAAGCACGCCCTGCGCAACTCGCTGTTCTCACTGCTGACAGCGGTGGGCACCCAGCTGGGTGCGCTCGTCGGCAGCGCTGTGCTGGTCGAATCGCTGTTCGACCTCGACGGCCTGGGCTCGCAGTTGGTGGTCTCGGTGCTGTCCTCCGACCTGTTCACGGTGCAGAGCTTCGTGGCGATCATCGTGCTGATCGTCGTGGTCGTGAACCTGCTGGTCGACCTGTCGTACGCACTGATCGACCCCCGTATCCGCCAAGCCCGAGCACTGGTGTGACCTCCATGAGCGCTACCGCTACTGCCACTCCCCGCCGCCGCCGCATTCCCAAGGCCGGTGTGCTCATCGGCGCCACGTGGCTCATCGCCCTCGTGTTCCTGGCCGTCGCCGCCGACTGGCTGCCGTTCATCCGCAGCGCCGACACCAAGGTGCGCGTGAACGGCAGGTTGATGAGCAACTACAAGCTCGGTCCCGGCAGCGTGGCCTGGTGGGGCACCGACGGCAACGGCTTCGACGTGTTCGCCCGGTGCATCTACTACGCCCGCAACACGTTGTTCATCGGCCTCGCCTCCACGGCGATCGGCCTCCTGGTGGGCGGCGCCCTCGGCATGATGGCCGGCTACTTCCGCGGCTGGGTCGACCGGGTCATCTCGATCTTCGTCGACTGCCTGCTCGCCATCCCAGCACTCGTGCTGGCGATCATGCTGGTGCGCCGCCTCGACGACATCAAGGTCGACTACGAATGGCTCGGCTGGATGACACGCAAGTGGCAGATCATCCTCACCCTCAGCATTCTCGCCGTCGCCCCCTTGGCCCGCATCGTGCGAGCCCAGACCCTGGCACTGCGAGAGCGCGAGTTCGTGCTCGCCGCGCGAAGTCTCGGTTCGGGCAACATGCGCATCCTGTTCCGCGAGATCCTGCCCAACCTCGTACCGGCGATGGTGACCGTCGCCGCCACCGGCCTCGGCATCCTCATCGGTGCCGAAGGGGCACTCGCCTTCCTCGGTCTCGGTCTCGAGGCCTCGTGGGGTTTCATGATCAACGGCAACCGGGCACGCCTCGAGAAAGCCTGGTGGGCAACGATCTTCCCCTGCATCATGCTGTTCATGACGGTGCTGTCGTTCAACCTGCTCGGTGACCGACTGTCCCGTCGATTCGACGTGCGGGAGGCCGCAGTATGAGCACCAACGTCACACAGGCGGGCACTCGCGACATCGGCGAACCACTGCTGCAACTCTCCGACGTGCGCACACACTTCCGCACCCCGCGTGGCCTGGTGCGAGCCGTCGACGGTGTCAGCCTCACGCTCGACCGCGGTCGCTCGCTCGGCATCGTGGGCGAGAGCGGCTCGGGCAAGACGATTCTCTCCCGTTCGATCATGGGCCTGCTGCCGACCAAGGGAACCGAGCGTTCCGGCAGCATCAGGTTCGGCGGCGTGGAGGTCGGCAACAAGTCCCGCAAGGAGATGCGCCACATCTGGGGCAAGGAAATGGCGATGATCTTCCAGGATCCCATGACCTCGCTCAACCCGCTCATGCGCATCGGCGACCAGATCGCCGAACCGCTGCGCATCCATCTCGGCATGAGCAAGACCGACGCCCTCGCCACGGCCCGCAAGTTGCTGCTCGACGTGCGCATCCCCGAGGCCGAGCGACGTCTGAAGCAGTACCCGCACGAACTCTCAGGCGGTATGCGCCAGCGAGTGATGATCGCCATCGCAATGGCGTGTGGCCCCACTGCACTGTTCGCCGACGAGCCCACCACTGCGCTCGACGTGACGGTGCAGGCGCAGATCCTCGACCTGCTCGGGGAACAGCGCCGTGAGCGCAACATGTCGTTGATCCTCGTGACCCACGACCTCGGTGTCGTGGCCGGCCACACCGACGAGATCGCCGTGATGTACGGCGGCAAGTTGGTGGAGAAGGCTCCCACCAAGCGACTTTTCGCGGCGATGAAGATGCCCTACACCGAGGGTCTGCTGG
>JBJTXX010000254.1:0-4644 GCA_046082485.1 Actinomycetota bacterium | reverse complement strand
GAACGTGGTCATGTCGACGGTGAACTCGGCCGCGGTGGCCACGGAGCCCCCGATCGTCAGCGAGCCGGTCACGGCGTTGGTGCGGCCGTTGGCCACGGTGCCGAAGCCGTTGATGCTCTCCTCGACGCGATAGCCGAGGATGCTGTCGGCGGATGCCGTCCAGGTGCCGTCGGCGCCGGCGGCCGCTGCAGTCGTGGGTGCCGCGGAGGTGCTGGACGCCGAGGGTGCCCCGGTGGGGGTGGGCGCATCGGCCACGGTGGTCGTGCCGGCGAGCAGCGAGTCGACCGTGCTCTGGTCGAGGGCCGGGTCGGCCTTGTTGATCACCTTCGCGTAGATGAACGATGCGAGGAGGACGGCAACGACGACACCGACGATGGCGCCGATGATGATGGTGGCCTTCTTCCGCGGGGCTCTGGCGGGGGTCTCGTTGGCGGACACGGGGTCTCCTTCGGGTGGGTTCGCTGATGATGGCACCGCGCGGTGCAGACTTGCATCATGATCGCATCAGTTTCCGTCGTTCGAACTACTCAGAAGCACGCCACCGCCGTTGGTGTGCCCGTCGCCACCTCCGGCGCCGTGCCCCGCTCGCTGGGCCTCGGCCGGGCGGCACTGGCCGCGCACGGGTTCGAGGGCAAGGCCGGTCAGGTGTTGGTGGTGCCCGCTGCCTCGGGCCCCACGCACATCGCGATCGGCATCGGCGACCCCGGTTCGCTCACGCCGCAGGCCCTGCGCAACATGGCCGCTTCGCTGGTGCGGGCAGCGGGGCGGCACAAGGTGGTGGCCACCTCGCTCGCCGACGTGGAAGGCGTCGATGCGGTGAAGGCCGGTCAGGCCGTGGCCGAGGGCGGGCTGCTGGCGGCCTACCGCTACAGCGGCATCAAGCGCGAGCCCAACACCAACCCGCTCGAGCAGTTGCTGCTGGTGGTGGGTGACAAGCGCGCCAAGGGCGTGACGACGGGTGTGGAGCGCGGCACCGTCACCTCGGCCGCCGCCTACCTCGCCCGCGATCTGGCGAACACGCCGCCGGCGCACCTGAACGCCCGGCAGATGGCCGACAGGGCCGTGCAGGTCGCTGCCGACAGCGGCCTCGGCTGCGAGGTCTTCAACAAGGACCAACTGCTGGCGATGGGCTGCGGCGGCATGATCGGCGTGAACCGCGGCAGCACCGAGCCGCCGCGCATGGTGCGCCTCTCGTACACCCCGAAGAACCCCACCGGGCACCTGGTGCTGGTGGGCAAGGGTGTCATGTTCGATTCCGGCGGCCTCAGCCTGAAGCCGAGCGACAGCATGATCACGATGAAGATGGACATGAGCGGGGCTGCCGCCGTGCTGGCCACGATGGGGGCCCTGAAGGCGCTGAAGTGCAAGGCCCGTGTCACCGGCTATCTCATGTGCACCGACAACATGCCCTCGGGCAACTCGATGAAGTTGGGTGACGTGCTCACGTTCCGGAACGGCAAGACCGCCGAGATCCACAACACCGACGCCGAGGGTCGGCTGGTGCTGGCCGACGGCCTGTCGCTGGCGGTGGAGGACGGCGCTGACGCCATCGTCGACATCGCCACGCTCACCGGCGCATGCATGGTGGCGCTGGGCACGAAGGTGGCCGGTGTGGTCGGCAACGACCAGTCCTTCGTCGACAAGGTGCGGGCGGCGTCTGCGACCTCCGACGAGCCGACCTGGCAGCTGCCGCTCGAGAAGGGCTACCGCAGGCTGCTCGACAGCAACGTGGCCGACATGCGCAACATCGGTGGCCCGTACGGTGGGGCCATCACCGCGGCGCTGTTCCTGAACGAGTTCGTCGGCACCACTCCGTGGGCACACCTCGACATCGCCGGTCCGATGTCGGTCGATGGCGACGACGGCTGGCTGTCGAAGGGTGCCACCGGCTTCGGCACCCGTCTGCTCATCGAGTTGGCCACCACGTTCACGAAGTGACGCGCTCGAGCGCCGTCACGACGGCGTTCGGCGACACACCGACGGCCAGCAACTGGCGCTCCACCACCTCGGGGTCGTCGCCGACCTCGAACATCGCCCGCGCGAGCGTGAGACCACGCTCGAGTTCGTCGACTGTCGTCGTTCGAACCGCCCATGCGCGGTGGAGGTGCTGCAGATGCTCGGGCATGCGGACGAGGTGCCGGGTGGCCACCGGGGGCAGCCGGCGGCGCACCGCAAGGCCGTCGGCGACCGGCTGCGACGCGCCGAACAGGATGCAGCGCTGCAGCGCCTTCAGGAACGTGCCCGAGGTTGCCGTGGAGTACGACAGCCCCAGTTCCTGGGCCATCTCCGCGAGGTCGAGTTCGTAGCCGAGCGGATAGCGGTCGAGTCCGGCCACCAGCCGGCGCAGTGCCCAGGTGGCGCTGGGGCCGAGCACGTTCAGCCAGAACAGCTCCACGTAGGTGCTGCGCGCGTCGTGACCGATGCTGTCGACCACGGGGTCGTGCCATGGCAGCACCACCAGCGTGGGCTCGGTGGGTGTGAACGGTTGCTTGTCACCGGACATGAAGCGGCTCCCTCGGGTGCTGGGCGACGACTGGAGGGGGAAGTCGTCCGCCGTGTGCACCACGAGGGAGCCGGATCGGCAATCGGTGCTGGCAGGAATCAGCGACCGATCACCACGGGGTCGGTCTGCGGCACGAGCACCGCAGGTTCGGTGAAGTCGCCGACCCAGGCGATCTCGTCGAGGTCGATGGTGACCTCGGCCACCACCGTGCGGTCGGGCCGGCGTGCCACCACCGTGTCGCCGGTGCGGGGGGCGCAGCCGGTGTTGGTGGCAGCGGCCAGCAGGCGGCCAGCCCCGTCGACCTCCAGCCAGGCGACCGGCGGGATGGTGACCTTGATGACCACCGCACCCGTAGCGGCGGCCGTACCCGTGGCGTCGACCACGGGGGTGGGAGCGGTGGCCGCCGGTGCTGCCGGCGCCGTGCAGGCGGTGTCCTCGACGAGCACTGCGGCGGGGGCGGGCGCGGCGGTCGCACCAGCCGGTGCGGCTGCGGCGACCAGAGCGCCGGCTCCGATGGCGATGGCGGTGACCGGCACCACGATCCACTTGATGATCCTCCAGGTCGTCATCTCGACGGCCCTCCTCGTGGAGGTTTCCTGCTGGTCCGGGGGCTTCCTGACCGTTCCTTCCTCCACCAGTTGCATCGGTGGATGCGCCGTTCCCGGGCAGAGGACCTAATGCCCGTGCCGTAGGGACCAAAGTCCCGAAAATCACTCCTGAACAGGGTTTTCGTCTGTGCTTCGTCTGTGTGGTGTCAAGGTCGACCGCGATCGGCGAGACTGGGCACATGACGACGGTGAGCGAGGCAGCGCGATGGGTGGCCGAGGCCACCAGGATCCTGGTGTTCACGGGTGCAGGCATCTCCACCGACTCGGGCATCCCCGACTTCCGCGGTCCGAACGGTGTGTGGACCAGGAATCCGGAGGCCGAGAAGGCCTCGACCCTGCAGCACTACCTGGCCGACGGCGAACTGCGGCGACTGGCATGGCAGAACCGGCTGAACTCGCCGTTGTGGCAGGCCCGACCGAATGCCGCCCATCGCGCCGTGCTGTCGCTGGAGACCAGTGGGCGTTTGCTGGCCGTGGTCACCCAGAACATCGACGAACTGCACCAGCTGGCGGGGCACGACCCGGCGAAGGTGATCGAGGTGCACGGCACGTCGCACTGGTCGCGTTGTTGGGAGTGCGGCGACCGCCGGCCGATGCCGGAGGTGCTCGAGCGTGTGCGGGCCGGTGACCCCGACCCGCACTGTGAACTGTGCGGGGGAGTGCTGAAGAGCGACACGATCTCGTTCGGTCAGGCGCTGGTGCCGGAGGTGATGGAGGCAGCGTTGAGGGCCGCCGATCAGTGCGATCTGCTGATCGCCGCGGGCTCGAGCCTGTCGGTGCTCCCCGCTGCGAACGTGGTGCCCCGGGCGAGGGCGGCAGGGGCGATCGTGATCATTGCCAACGCCGATCCCACAGGGATGGACCGGTTCGCCGACGCGGTGTTGCTGGGGTCACTGGCGGAGACGCTGCCGGCCCTGTGTGAATCCCGACCGGAAGGGTAGGCTTTCGGCCATGGCAACCTTCCGTGACCTGCTGTCCGCCGCGAAGTCCCAGATCACCGAAGTCGACACGTCTGCGGCCGCCGATCTCATCGCCGCAGGTGCGGTGGTGCTCGACGTGCGCGAACCCGACGAGTACGACCAGGGCGCGCTGGCCGACGTGGTGCACATTCCCCGCGGTCACCTCGAGGCCCAGGTGGAGGGCCGCCTGCTCGACAGGGACGCACCGGTGGTCGTGTACTGCGCCGGTGGTGTGCGCAGTGCGTTCGCCGCGAAGACGCTCGCCGAGTTGGGTTACACCAACGTCGTCAGTATGGCCGGCGGCTTCGGCCGCTGGAAGGACGAAGGCCGCCCGTGGCGCACCCCGGTGGTGCTGACGGCCGACCAGCGAAACCGCTACATGCGGCACCTGCTGCTGCCCGAGGTTGGCACCGAGGGTCAGGCCAAGCTGCTGGGCAGCAAGGTGCTGATGCTGGGTGCCGGTGGTCTCGGGTCGCCCTCGGCGCTTTACCTCGCCGCGGCAGGTGTGGGCACCATCGGCATCGTCGACATGGACGAGGTCGACGCCAGCAACCTGCAGCGCCAGATCCTGCAC
>JBJTXX010000253.1:0-2554 GCA_046082485.1 Actinomycetota bacterium | reverse complement strand
TGGTCTTGTAGTCGTCGGTGATCTTCACGCCCTGGGCGTCGTAGATCGGCTTGACGGTGTCGTACATCGCCTTCACGCGGCTGTCCTCGAGCGAGCAGTAGGTGCCGTCGGCGCTGTTGGCTCCGATCTGCTTCTGCTCCAGCAGCTTGATGCCAGCGGCGTTCAGCTCTGCGCTGAGACCCCAGAAGCCGTCGTGGACCTTGTTGATCTCGATCATCTTGTCCATGATCGGCTTCGGGTCCTTGTAGAAGTCGATCCAGGCCTGGGCCATCTTCGGCACCAGCAGCTTGAGGCAGGCGTCGTTCTTCGTGGCGAAGTCCTGCATCACCGTCATCGCTGCCGGGTAGTTGTCGAAGCCGATCTCACCCACGGTGTAGTAGGCGACGGGGGCGGGCTTGCCGTCCTTCCAGTTGATCTCGTTCTCGTACTTGTAGACCTCGTTGGTCGCGAAGCCCTGCTGGAAGACGCTGCCCGTCTCGGCCACCCACTTGGAGTCCGAACCGTCGTAGCTCGGGTTGCTCTGCTCGGCGGTCATGTAGCCCTTGCCGATCATGTAGTCGATGTAGGCCGCTCCCGGGAAGTGCAGCACCGTGGCGCCGGTTGCCTTGATGTCCTCCGGCGACTTGATGTCGTACTGGGCGGGGTCCCACATCACCATCTGCGGGTCCTTGTCGAGCGTCTTCATGACGGCCACCATCGGAATGGCGGACGAGTCCTTGATGACGTCGCCGATGCCGATGTAGGCCATGTCAGTGGAGCCGTCGAGCAACTGGGCGCTGTTCTGCTTGTCGAACTTGATCGTGCCGATCTCGATCTCCTTCAGGCCGCCCACCGCGTACTGTTCCTGCACGGGGCCGGAGTACGAGACGGTGTCCTTGTTGGCGGTGCCGTTCGGGCCGATCAGCTGGTAGGTGCCACCGTGCTCGAGCTCGGGGAACCAGTCGGTCTGGATCCTGAGCTTCTCGGGACACGTACCGCTGCCACTGTCGCTGCTGTCGTCGCCACAGGCGACCACGGTGCCAGCGAGCAGCAGAAGGCCGAGTGCGGCGCCGGTCTTCCTTGCTTTCATTGTTTCTCCCCCTTGGTAGGTGTGCTGTGAGATTAGGTCAGTCCGGGAAGCGGTTTTTCCGGAGCTGATTTAGGTTTTGTAAAAGTCAGGTGCGCTTGCGGGCGGACTCGTGCCAGTTGCGGATCGCTCGGGTGGTGATCCAGCCGACGATGAGGAACATCGTCACGCCGAACATCGAGGCCATGATCGTGCCGGCGAACATCTCGGGTCGTTCCGAGGCCTTCTGCTGGCGGGTGCGGATGTAGTAGCCGATGCCCTTGTCGCCCTCGACGAAGAAGAAGTCGGCCACGATGGAGCCGATCACTGCGCCGCCGGATGCGATGCGGATGCCCGTCATCATGGCGGGCAGCGCGCTGGGCAGCTCGAGCTTCCAGAGCCTGGTGAAGCGACTCACGTTGCTGAGGGTGAACAGGTCGTGGTGCAACTGGTCGGTGCTCTGGAGACCGAAGAGCGTGTTGGTGACGACCGGGAAGATCGCGATGAGCACGGTCACCACGAGACGCACGCCGAGGCGCTCGCCGAACAACTGGGTCAGTAGCGGGGTGATGGCCAGGATCGGGATGGTCTGCAGCACCACGGCGTACGGGAAGATGGCCCGCTCGAGGCCCTTCGAGAGGTTCATCATGATGGCGATGAACGAACCGAGCAGGATGGAGATGACGAGCCCGAGGATCGTGACCTGGGCAGTCGGCCACATGTAGCCGAGGATCGGCCGCAGCCCGTTCACCTTGTCCGTGAGCGGCATGAAGCCGTCGGTGATGACCTCGTGCGGGTACGGCAGCACGTTCCGACGCTGCGTCGCGTTCGGGTAGTTCAGGCCGCTGTACGCGTACCAGACACCAAGGAACGCGACGAACGTGATGGCGGGCGGCAGGACCGTGCGGGTCCAGGACTCCTTCGGCTCGTGGTGCTCGACCACGACCTCCGGCTCGAGAGCGGCCCCGACCTCGGCCTGCGAGGTGTGGGTGGCATCATGCAGGGCGGTCATGCGTGAGCCTCCTTGAGATCGGCGCTGATGCGTCCGCAGAGTTCGGCGAACTCCGCCTCGTAGCGCAGGTCGTGCTGGCGGGGAAAGGCGAAGGGCACCTGGTAATCACCGATGATGCGGCCCGGACGGGCGGACATCACGATCACACGGGTCGAGAGGAACACGGCCTCCTGGATGCTGTGGGTGATGAAGAGACCGGCGAACTTCTCGTGCTGGAAGAGGCTGATCAATTCGTCGTTCAGACGCTCGCGGGTGATCTCGTCGAGGGCGCCGAACGGCTCGTCGAACAGGAACACCTTCGGCCGCAGCACCAGCGAGCGGGCCAGCGAGCAACGCATCCGCATGCCACCGGACAATTGCTTGGGGTACTTGCCCTCGTGCCCGACGAGGTTCACGAGGTGGATCGCGTCGTCGGCCTTCTGCTTGCGGGTCTGCTTGTCCATGCCCTGCAGTTCGGCGTTCAGTTCCACGTTGCGCTGCACGGTGCGCCACGGCAG
>JBJTXX010000252.1:0-5732 GCA_046082485.1 Actinomycetota bacterium | reverse complement strand
CCGACGCTACCCCCACCCCCCCCATCCGAGTGCCAGCCCACCATCCGAGTGCCAGCCCACCATCCGAGTGCCAGCCCGCTGTCCGAGTACCTACTCGCACCCGGGTCGCGAGTACCCACCCCGATCAGTAGCCGGTGGCTCCGTCGATGCGCTCACGCAACAGGTCGGCGTGCCCGTTGTGCCGGGCGTACTCCTCGATCAGGTGCACCATCACCCAACGCAGATTGACCGAACCCTGCCCGGGGTACAGCTCGGGCCCCACCGCCACCTCGTCGAGCGACGCGACCAACGCCTCGGCATCACGACTGGCCTGCACGGCATCCAGCCAGCGGTCGATGTCGGCGGCGGCGTCAGCGGTGTCGACACCGGTCCAGTCGAGATCGGGGGTGTCGTCGGTGACCCACCACGGCTCGTGTTCCTCGCCGAGGAACAGGATCTGCATCAGTCCACGCTCACCCTCGGCATGGTGTCGCACCAGACCGAGCAGCGACATGTTCGACGGCAACGCCGAACGCACACGCAGTTGCTCGTCGGAGAGTCCGACCAACTTCGCTGCGAACGTGCGTCGCTGGAACTCGAGGAACCGTCGCAGGGCCGTGCGCTCGTCGTCCACCCCATCGGTGTACTCCCGCGCATCGGCGAAGGCCTCGAGGCGTGCGTGGCTCACGCCCGGCTGATCACTTCCTCGCCGTAACGGGCGAGCGAGGCCTGGGTGTCGCGGTAGAACAGGAACGCCGGCACGATCACCCGCGCCACACCCAGATCGGCGAGTGCCTTCAGTTCGTCGAGCGCGCCGGAGCCCACCACGCCGTTGCCGGCCGTGGTCATCTCGATCGCATCAGGGTCGCGGCCGTGCTCGCGCGCCGTCGCCCGCACGATGTCGAACGTGTGCGCCAGTTCCGCGTGTGTCCCCTTGCCGGGGAAGTAACCGTCGCCCAGACGACCGGCCCGACGGGCGGCGATCTCGGTGTGGCCACCGACGTGCACCGGCATGGAACCCACGGGCCGAGGCCGCATGATGCAGTCGTCGAAGTGCACGAAGTCACCGTGATACGACGACTTCTCCTGCGTCCACAGCGCACGCATGGCGGCCACGTACTCGTCGGTGCGCTTGCCGCGCTCCGCGAACGGCACCCCGATGGCGTCGAACTCCTCCTCCAGCCAACCGACGCCGATTCCCAGCAGCATGCGGCCCGCCGACAGGTGGTCGAGCGTGGCAAGTTCCTTCGCGAGCACCACCGGATTGCGCTGGGGCAGGATGAGGATGCCGGTCGCCAGGTTGATGCGCGTGGTTGCCGCAGCCACGTAGGCCAACCAGATCAGCGGGTCGGGGATGGGCATGTCATCGTTGCCCGGCATCTTGCCCGTGGGTGAGTACGGGTAGGCCGACTGGTAGTCGGACGGCACCACGACGTGCTCGACGGTACAGATGGATTCGAAGCCGGCGTCCTCCGCCGCGCGGGCGAATGCCGCCGCGGCATCAGGTTGCGTGAACGGGCCGGTGTTGGCGAAGGCGATGCCGAACTTCATCCAGCGATCATGACACGGCGCCACCGCGGCGCGGCACGACACGACGGTGCCGTCGGCCTCGGTGTGCACCGTCACGCTGACGCCGTAGAACTCGCTGAGGGTCTCGGCGCGCAGCACCTGCGCAGCGGCGCCCGACGACACCACGTGACCGTGGTGCAGCAACGCAAGGCGATCCGCGTACAGACCCGCAAGCGTGAGGTCGTGCATCGCCGACACCACCGTGAGGCCGTGCTCGCGCCGCAGCCTGTCCACCAGTTCCAGCGCCTGCTGCTGGTGCCCGATGTCGAGCGCCGACGTCGGTTCGTCGAGCAGGAGGATGGGCGCCTCCTGGGCGATCGCCCGGGCGATCACCAGTCGCTGGCGCTCGCCGCCACTCAGCGTGCCGACCCGACGATCGGCGAACTCGTCGAGGTCGAGCCGACGCAGCACATCGGCCACCAGTGCGCGGTCGTGCCGGCTCTCCTTTCCGAAGTAGCCGATGTACGGGTTGCGGCCCAGCAGCACGTACTCGCTCCCGGTCATGTCGTCGGGCATCAGCGGCGATTGCGGCACGTACGCCACCATCGCCGCCCGGCGCCGCGGCGAGCGCGTGGTGAGCGGCGACCCGTCGACCGTGATGGTGCCGCGGTACGGCACCAGGCCGGCCACGGCGCGCAGCACGCTGCTCTTCCCGGCGCCATTCGGCCCGATCAGGCACAGCCACTCGCCGGGCCGCACCTGCTCGGTCAGTGCGAACACGGCCTCCTGCTTGCCGTACAGCACGTTCAGACACTCGAAGCCCAACGAACTCATGTGGTGGCCCTCCGGCTGCGCAGGACGAAGATGAACATGGGGGCGCCCACGAGCGCTGTGACCACCCCGATGGGTGTCTCGCTGCCGGTCTCGAGCACACGACCGGGAATGTCGGCGAGGATCAGGAACGCCGCACCCACCACGATGGTGAGCGGCAGCACCCGTCGGTAACTCGAGCCAGCAACGAGCCGGACCAGGTGCGGCACCATGATGCCGACGAAACCGATCAGCCCGCTGACGCTGACGACCGCGGCAGTGCCCAGCGTGGCAGCGATCACCACGGCCAGTCGCACGCGTCGCACGTCGCTGCCAAGCGTGGCTGCCTCCTCGTCGCCCACGCGCAACACGTCGAGGTGGCGACGGTGCAGCAGCAGCACGGCGGCCGACACCACGACATACGGCGTCACCAGACGCACGTCGTCCCATGTCGCCGTGCTCACCCGACCGCTGATCCAGGAATAGACCTCCTTGATCACGTCGGTGTTGCGCAGCAGGAGGTACTGCTGCACCGCTGTGCCCAGTGCCGCGACCGCAACTCCCGCCAGCACCAGGCTCAGCCCGCTGCCGCCGAACGAGGCGCCCATCACGTAGGTGATGGCCACGGCGGCGAGTGCGCCCACGAACGCAGCCAACGGCAGCGGGTCGATGGGCCAGCCACTGGTCGAGGCGCGGCCGTAGGCGAACACCAACGTCGCGCCCAGTCCGGCGCCGGCTGCGGCACCCAGCAGATAGGGGTCCACCAAAGGGTTGCGGAACACGCCCTGGTAGCCGGCGCCCGCCAGCGACAGCATCGAACCGACGATGCCCGCCAGCACCACCCGGGGCAGGCGGATGTTGCGCACGATGTCCCAGTTGGTGCGGCTGATGCCGCCGGCCGGGCCGATCATCGCGCCGAGCGCGACCGCACCGGCCAGCACCACGAGGGTGCCGGCCAGCCACCACACGGTGCGGCGCGCGGGACGGTTCATCCCAGCGCCTTCACCACAGCTGCCGAGAGGGTCTGGATGAAGTCGACGAGACGCGGTCCCCAACGCGAGGCGATGTCGTCGTCGATCACGACGATGTCGCCGTTCTGCACGGCGGCGATGGCACCCCAACCCGGCCGGGCGGCAACCGTCTCGGGTGACTCTCCGCAGCACTTGCTGTCGGCCAGAACGATGAGCGCGGGGTTCTGCTGCACGACGTACTCGGCGTTCAACTGCGGGTAGTCGTTGCCCGGCTCGACGTCGTCGGCGATGTTCTTCAGGCCGAACAGCCCGTAGACCTGACCGATGAAGGTGTTGCTGGTCACGCTGTAGAGGGTGGGGTCGAGCTCGTGGTAGAACGTTGCGCCTTCGGCCCCGGCCGGGGTGCCCGCCACAGCAGCGGCGACGGCTGCCTCGATGCCGGCCTTCATCGTGTCGATGAGTGCATTGGCCTCGGCCTCGTGCCCGGTGGCCGCGCCCAACTGGCTGATCTGCGCGTAGACGTCCTCGAAGTTGGTTGCGGCAGGGCCGACCCACACGGTGACGCCTGCGGTCTCCAGTTGTTCCTGGATGGTGGTGTCCTGCAGGATCACGAGGTCGGGCTGCAGCGCGGCGATGGCCTCGACGTTCGGCTCGAAGCCCGAGAGGTCGTGCGGCTTCTGCAACGCCTCGGCCGGGAAGTTGCTCATGTCGTCGACGGCGATCACCTGATCGCCGGCGCCGATGGCGAACAGCATCTCGGTGGCGGTGGGCGACAGGCTGACGATGGCCTTCGCCGCGGGGGCGGGAACCGAGTCGCCGGTCACCTCTGGTGCCGTCGACGGCGCCAGCGTGGTGTCGGGCACCGACGACGCAGCGCCCGCCGTGGTGGCCGAACTCGACGCATCGTTGCCGCAGGCGGCCGACGCCAGCAGCAGGGCCGCGAGCGCACCGATGGACAGGGAACGCTTCATGTGGAAATCCTCCGATTCCCGGAGGACCGTGCCTCCGATCAGGAGGACAAGTCGGACTCGACGGGAACCGCCGCGGACCGCCCTTGCCTCGAGGGTCTGGTTGACGCGCGCAGTGCCAGGCGACCGGACTCGCCGTGCATGCACACGGACCACCGTTGCGGGACAGTGCCGGGATCTCACCGGACTTCGCTGGGAACCACGCATCCGGGTTCTTTCGAGCCGGACAGGGTGACGGTAGCAGAAGCGCGCCTATGCTCCGCCCTCCCATGGGATCCACCGACGACCAGCAGCCTCTCACCGACGATCCCCGCCCCTCCGGCGGGCGTCAGGCCGACTCGCTGGTGCTGGTGAACACCGGCAACGGCAAGGGCAAGAGCAGCGCCGCGTTCGGCGTGATGCTGCGCGCCCTGGCCCGTGAGTGGAAGGTCGCCGTCGTTCAGTTCGTGAAGAGCGGCGACTGGAAGGTGGGCGAGGAGAAGATGGGGCGCCAGTTGGGCGTCACGTGGCATTCGCTCGGCGGCGGCTTCACCTGGGACTCGCAGAACCTGCAGCACGACATCGATCTCGCCAAGTCCGCGTGGGCGCAGGCCGCGGAGGTCATCACGGCCGGAGAGCACGACCTGGTCATCCTCGACGAACTCACCTACCTGTGCACCTGGGGCTGGGTCTCCACCGACGACGTCGTCGCGTGCATCGCCAACCGGCCCCGCAACGTGAACGTGATCGTCACCGGCCGAGACGCACCGCAGGCCATCATCGACATCGCCGACACGGTCACCGAGATGGTGCACGTGAAGCACGCGTACGACCACGGCATCCTCGCGAAGCGCGGCATCGACTACTGATGCTCACGCTGCTGCTCGGAGGAGCCCGCAGCGGGAAGAGCACGCTGGCGGTGCAGGTGGCCGAGCGCCAACACCTGCCCGTGGTGTTCGTGGCCACGGCCGAGGCGTTCGACGACGACATGGCGCAGCGCATCCACCGCCACCGCGAGGAACGACCCGCACACTGGGCCACGGTCGAGTGCCCGGTGGCCCTGGCCGACGCCATCGACCGTTCACCCGCCGATGCCTTCGTGGTGGTCGACTGCTTGACGGTGTGGATGGCGAACCTGATGGTGCACGGCATCGACCGCGGCGTTGCCACATCGCAACTGACCGACGCGCTCGCCCGCCGCACCGGGCCCACCGTCGTCGTGAGCAACGAAGTGGGCATGGGAATCGTGCCCGAGCACCCGATGGGCCGCGAGTACCGTGACGACCTCGGCCGCTTGAACCAACAGGTGGCGGCGGCCTGCGAGCATGTCACCCTGATGGCGGCTGGGCTGCCGCTGACCTTGAAAGGCAATCCATGAAGGCGATGCTTCGGCGAATGGTGATGGCGGTGATCGTGCTGTTGGTACTGCCTGCGCAAGCCGCCCTGCAGATCACCGACGATAAGGGCATGGTGGTGAACTTCGAGCGAGCGCCGCAGCGCATCGTGAGCCTGTTGC
>JBJTXX010000251.1:0-6623 GCA_046082485.1 Actinomycetota bacterium | reverse complement strand
GGTGTCGAACAGGCGGGCGGGCTGGCTGAGCGAGGCGTACGTCGACGTGCCGGCGAACCACCCGTAGGCGTCGATCACCACGTGGCTGGCAGCCGACGACTTCACGCACACGCCACCAGTCGCCGGGTCCAGTCTCACCAGGCCGTTGTTGGCGATCGTGAGACCCGACTGGTAGTTCAGCGTCGAGACGAGCGGTGCGGTGGTGGAGGTCGAGTCGCACGGATACGCCGACAGGAAGCCGCCGCCCGACGGCGCCACGGCAACCACGGTCAACATCAGGGCACCGCCGTTCGGCACGCCCAGCACCGGGCCGGGCACCCAGCGACGCACCTCACCTGCCGAGAACGCCGTGGCATCGTCGACGGTCTCGAGCACGCCGGTCTGGCCGGCCCGCGTGTCGACCAAGCGCTGCGGCGGTGCGAACACGTTGAAGCTCGTGCCAGAGGGGGCGAACACGGCCGTCACCGACTTGGCTGCATCCACCGTCACCGCGCACGACCCCGTGCCGCTGCACGCGCCGAACCAGCCGCCGAACACCGACCCGACCGAGGGTGTGGCCGTCAGCGTCACGGCAGTGCCCGAGGTGAACGAGTACGAGCACGTGGCTCCGCAGTCCACACCGGACGGGCTGGACGTCACCGAACCCGTGCCGCTGCCCGCCTTCGTCACCGTCAACGCGTACGACGGGGGCGCAGGCACACCGGCAACCCAGGTGAAGCCCGATGGGGTGTCGGACGGATTGGCGGTCACGGTGATCTGGGTGGTCCAGTACTTGTCGAACTGGGTGGGCCCGGCCGAGCCCTTCGTGCACGCGACGCCAAGGGTGTAGGTGCCGTTCGGCACGATCGTCGGCCCGGAACTGCCGAACACCGCGAAGTCGAACACCGGGAGGCCGGTGATGGCTCCGGTGCCGACCGCCGTGTTGCCGTCGATGTAGGGCGTGCCGAGGCTGAACAGCGGCAGGCGCACCGTGGCGCCGGTGGACTGCGGCGATGGGCCGGTCGAGTCGAAGACCAGGGTGCTGACGGTCACGTTGCTCGAGACCATGAAGGTCTGCACCCGGTAGCCGTTCGTGGCGGTGTCACCCGAACACGCCGCACCGGCCGGCAGTTTCAGACCGAAGCCGGTGGCGCTGCCGCCCGACGCGAGCGCCGAGCCGGCGCCGGCCCCCGACCCCTTCGTCAATGTCAGCGCCCCGGCATCGGTGGCAGCGAGCGCCGGCGTGGCGCCCGGCAGTGCCACCAGGCCTGCGAGTGACAGCGAGATGACGGTGACGGCGCGGGCGAGGCGGGCGCTCCGCAGGCGGTCGAAGGTCCTTCGGGGGTCGAACACGGTTCCTCCTCGTGCGCCGCAATCGGCACATGCCAACGGGGCGAACTGTGCGCCGCGCGGGTGGAACGGGAACGACGGGCGGGTGGTCGGCAGGTGGCCGTTCGGTGAACAGTTGTCAGCGACCCGCGCTCAACGGTGGCTGCTGAGTGCGTGAGGGTGGGGCGAGGCGCCGTCCTCCAACCAGTCGTTCACGGCAGCGAGCGAGGGGGCTCGCCGGTGCTCATCGCGCAGCCGACTGCCAGCTCTCGGTGATCGCTGCCACGTGGCGGTGATCGGTGCCACAGCAGCCACCGATCACCTTCAGCGCCGGCATCTGCGCACGCAGAGCGACATAGCGCGAAGCGAGGTCGGCCGGGTCGCCATCGTCGAGTTCGGTCATCACGTCGAGCTCCGCGTGGCTGAGTCGCGAGGCGTTCGCGCGCAGCCCGCCGATCCGCGTGGTCCATGCGGTGCCCCCATCGGGCACCGAGTCGAAGTGGGTGGGGTGGGCGCAGTTGATCATGTAGTGCACCGGATAGCCGCCGGTCGCCGCATCGACCGCAGCGATCGCCTAGGCGAGGGTCATCGACGAGGGAAGGCGACCATCGGTCTCGACCGTGAAGGAGAGCACCGCCGGCAACCCGGCGGCCCGCGCGGCCTCTGCCACGCCGATCGCCTCCTCGACGTAGCCGAGGGTGACGGCCGACACCACCTCGGCGCCCGCCGCAGCCATGCGTTCGATCTGGAACGAGTGGTAGTCGGCCGCCTCGGCAGCGGTCATGGTGCCGTCGATGCGGTAGCCGTCGCCGCGGGGCCCCACCACGCCGCCGAGGATGCACGGGCCGACACCCTTCCAGTCCGCCTTGATCCCGGCGATCAACTCGATCGACAGGTCGATGTAGCGAGCCAGTTCGGCGCGGTCATGGCCGAGCGTCGCCGCCCACTCGGGGTTGGCGCGCCAGGTGGGCGCCTCGAGCTGCAGGCCCGTGCCGTGCTGCGTGGCGATGTCGACGAAGCCGCCGTAGTACTCCAGCAGCAGTCGGCGGCCGTCGACCGTGTCGACCAAGGGGTAGGCGGCGAATGCCGGCAGGTCGACGCCGTTCTGGAACAGCAGCCAGGTCTCGAGGCCCGCATCGGTGATGACGGTGCCGTGGGTGGGGAAGGGGTTGGTGCGTGTGGTCATGCAACCAGCCAACCAGATCGAGGCGCGCACTGCTTGGGGACTGTCTGAGGACTGTTTGAGGATCGCCCGCAGGGCGGCCGCTGTCAGGGAAGCAGCCGCACGACCACGTCGATCGCGTGGTCGAGCGCTCCGTGGGCGCCCATCCGCTCGCCGTCCTGTCGACACTGCTCGAACACGGTGACCCCCAACTGGTTACCCGCCCTAGAGACCGCGTCGCGCACCATCGCCGACTCGATGCCGTAACTGCTGACCCCGTCGGCGGTCGCAGCACCGGCCCACACCACGACGGCGTCACGGTGCCGGTCTGCTCGCACGAGCATGTCGACGAGGTTGCGCATCGCAGTGACCGCGTGCACGAGATTGCCGTTGCGTCGACTCTCCCGCAACGAGTCGGCCAGCACCGCAAGGGCGCCATCGGTGTCGCCGTTGCGGTTCAACACCGTCGCCAGTGACGTGCGGGCCACCGAAAGGAGGTATTTGTGCCCGCTCTGGGTGCCGATGGCGACGGCCAGTTGCAGGTCGTCGGCCGCGGCCGCGAGCCGCCCCTGCAAGCCGAGTGCCTCGCCCTGCGCGTAGTGCAGCCAGCCACGGGCAGGTGCCGGTGCATCGAGGAACGGCTTCATCCTTTCGAGCACACCAAGGGCGGCATCCGCATCGCCGTCGTAGGCATGGGCCAGGGCCGCGAACACTAGCGACATCGCCGCTGCATAGGCATCAGCGGCACGAGCGCCCTCGTCCGCCAATCGAGCGGCCAGTTCCAGCACGAGGTCGAGGTTCCCGTCGTACAACTCCGCATCGGCCAACACCTCGAGCGCATTCACACGGTCGCGACCCTTGGCGTGCACGGCGTCATCGTGCAGCAGCATCTTCGCCGCGAGCAGGTTGCCCCGGTGCGTCTCGAGACCAGCCAGCGCCACCCGGGCGCCGGGGCCGTCGACTCCGGCATCGATCAGGCGTCTGGCCCAGTCGGCGGGCTCGTGCCACAAACCGGTGTACGCAGGCAGGTGCAGCAAGCCGCAGAGCTCCGACGCCAAGGCAGGGTCGGCAACCTGCGCCCAGCGATTCGCGGCGCGGGACTCGCCGACCAAGCCGTCGAGCAGCGTCCGCTGCACCGGTCGGGGGGAAGTGCGCAGGTTCGCGTCGAGCCAGCGCAGCCGGTCTCGCACCCAGTGGGCGTGGCGTTCACCGGTTGCGGCCGTGCCGCCCGAGGAGATCAGCAGGTCTCCCGCCACCGCACGCACCGTGGCCAGCATTCGATACCGGGTGGAACCGTCGCGGCGACTGCTCTGCAACAGCGAGCATTCGGCCAGCCACGACAGCGACATCGCCACGGGTTCATCGCGGGCAGTCGCGCAGACGGCCTCGGCCGCATCGGCGTCGAACCATCCAGCGAACACGGAGCAGTCGAGGAAGAGCGCCCGCTGGTTGGCCGACAGCACGTCGAGGCTCGCCGCAACCAGATCATCGAGTTGGCGATGTCGTTGCTGCTGGGCCTGCCGTGCGAGGTGACTCATGCCACCGTCGGTGTCGAGCGCAGCAGCGAGTTCACCGAGGCTCATCGTCCCCATCCGGGTGGCGACCATCTCGATCGCCAACGGCAGGTGGTCGAGCCGGGCCACCATCGACCCCACCTCGTCCGCCGCCGGGGCCTCGACGCCGCGCCCCGACGTGACGGCGGCAGCCCGCCGGAGGAACAGCTCGACCGCAGCGGCGGGGTGCAACGGTGGCAGCAGGACGATGAACTCGCTGCCGGGGCCGATGCGCATCCGACTGGTGGCCAGCACACGAATCCTCGAACCGGGCAGGGTGAGCAGATCATTGACCAGCGACGCCACCGCAGCGAGGTGTGTCTCGCACTCGTCCAGCAGCAGCACGGCATCGAGCCGCGCTGCAGCGCGCAACGCCGCCTCGGTCCGGTCCACGGTGAAGTCGACGTCGAGCGCCCTGGCCACCACCGGGGCCAGCGGTTCCCCCGGCGCGACGGACGCGAGGTCGACGATGTGCACCCCGTCGGCGTACCGCCCGTCGAGCATGCTGACCACCGCTCGCGCAAGTGCCGACTTGCCCACACCGCTCGGGCCGGTGATCGTGACGAGCCGATGGTCATCGACGGCGGCGATCACCAACCGGGCGTCGTCGTCCCTGCCCACCAGACCGGCCTCACCAGCCGTCCGTGGGGCGGCTGACCGGGATGGGTCGGTCGAACCGGTCGACCCGCGTTCATCACCCTCGACCTCCACATCGGCGACGAGGCGGTAACCCTTGCCGCGGAAGTTGCGCACCACGGCCTGGGTTCGTCCGTCGTCACCGACCGCACGTCGCACCTCCTTCACACGGGTGGTCAGCACCGCATCGCTGAGGAACGCATGGCCCCAGACAGCGTTCAGCAGTTCGGCGTTGGGCACCACCCGGTCGCGCTCGCGCACCAGGTACACGAGCAGGTCGAACGCCTGTGGTTCGAGGTGCACGGGCTCACCGAGGTGGCGCAGTGCCCGTCGCTGCGGGTCCAGTTCCCTCCCCGCAAACCGGTACATGCCTGAATGTCACACCACCCATGCGCCCACCGCAAGTACCTGCACAGATGCAAGGTCGAGCACCCCGCATCTTCACGCCGTCGGCGTTCCCTCGCACACCTCGGCCGGCACCGTCCAACGGTCCTCGTCGTCGAGGTCGTTGACGATGTCGATGAGATAACTGCGCTGCACCGGGGCCAGGATGCGGACCTCCTCAGGTGCGGTCACGAACATCAGGGCGTCCTCCTGGCGCTTGGTCGCACCTGCGGGCACCACGAAATCGGCGACCGGGGCGGGGTCGGGCACCCAGGCCCCGTTGCGGTCGAGTTCACCGTCGTAGGTCTGCACGTGCACTTCCACCGAGCACGGGTTCACCACGGTCAGGTCGATCGGGCCCGAACACCCCGACAGCACGCCGGCTCCGACGCCCAGGGCGGCCACCAACCCTGCCACCCTCACGCAGGTACGAAAACGGTCCGCCACGGACCGAAACCGTACCTGCGTGGCCCGCACCCGGTCGCTCAGGATGACCGGCGCTTGATCCATGCGCTGTGGCTGCGGACGTCGCCACCGTCGGGCCGACGAGCCCACGGGAAGGGGTGCACCGCCACGAGATCCAGGCACGCCGCCCGAACCTGATAGCCGGGCACGGGTGCGAAGGTGGACGCAAGCGCTGCACCGCTGAGTTCCGCCACGGGATCACCCAGCACGACACGCAGGTCGCGCTGCTCGGCGATCTCGGCGAGCGTCTCGGCGAGGAATACCAATCGCTTCGCGCTGAGCCGCAACCGCACCAGCAGCGGTTCGTCGAACACGAACACTGCCGGGACGGACGGCCACGCAGCCAGCGCAGGGTCCCGGTCACCTAGCGACTCGGCAGTGAGCCACACAGCCTGCGGCGTGCCGCGCACCACGGCCTCGGCCGGGCCGGCAAGGTCGGGGCCCGAGCGCAGCAGCGAGTCGTCGATGGCCGAGCCGGGCGTCGCCGTCGGCCAGTTCTGGATCGGGCAGTCGTCGCGCCGGGGGCACGAGGCGCACCACCCGGCCGAACGCTTCTCCACCTGCCAACGCGAGAACCCATAGGCCTCGGCTGTCATCGCACCGACCGACCACTGCCAGCTGTAGCGGTTCGCGGCACGCGATCCGTCGAGCAGATGCCGGAACATCCACTCCTCCCCCTCACGCCAGTCGTGCCCGGCGCGCACCGACCAGTGCGAGGCCGTCCACATGCGTGTCTGGTTCACGAGCCACCCGGTCTGCTCGAGTTCCTCACGAACCTTCGTCATGCACACCATCTCGTCGAGTGCGAGTTCGTCGCGCAGCGGTTCGTCCCACGGGGTGGCGGCCACTGCGGGTTCGCGTCGCAGGGGTGACCGGTTGCGCGTGCCGACGCGGGCGTAGAGATGACGCGTGTACTCCTGCCACCAGAGTTCGTCGACAAACTTCTGACGGTCGGCGTAGGGCGCACCGGCCACGGCCGCGGTCGCCTCTGAGATGGTGATGAGGCCGTGACGGATGTACGGCGACAGCACGGTGGCGCCACGGCGTCGCGGCGGATGCACCTCGCTTCGCCGCTTGGCATAGCCGGTGATGTCGAGCGAGGCGAGCGCGGCGTC
>JBJTXX010000250.1:0-2395 GCA_046082485.1 Actinomycetota bacterium | reverse complement strand
CCTGAACGCAGTGCCCCTCTGCACCCTCCCTCCACTGGGTCGGCGAGCAACACCGGGCGTAGCCTTTCGCGCATGGCTTCCCCCGAGTTCGAGTTCACCGAACTGTTCCCGCTGCACCACGACGACACACCGTTCCGGCTGGTCACCACCGAGGGTGTCGGCACGGTCGACACCCCGCTGGGCACGATGCTCACGGTGCACCCCTCGGCCATCACCCGACTGACGCAGGAGGCCATGCGCGACATCGCCCACTTCCTGCGGCCCGGACACCTGCAGCAGTTGCGCAACATCCTCGACGACCCCGAGGCCAGCGAGAACGACCGCTTCGTGGCCCTCGACCTGCTGAAGAACGCCGCCATCAGCGCCGGCGGCATCCTGCCCATGTGCCAGGACACCGGCACCGCGATCGTCAAGGCCAAGAAGGGCCAGTTGGTGGTGACGACCAACGGCACGACCACGGGCGGCGACGAGGAAGCCATCGCCCGCGGCGTGTTCGACACCTACCAGACCAGCAACCTGCGCTACAGCCAGATGGCGCAGCTGAACATGTACGACGAGGTCAACACCGGCAACAACCTGCCGGCCGAGATCAAGGTCGGCGCCATCGACGGCGACGAGTACAGGTTCCTGTTCATGGCCAAGGGTGGCGGCAGCGCCAACAAGAGCTACCTGTTCCAGGAGACCAAGGCCCTGTTGAACGAGAAGACGCTGCTGCCGTGGTTGTTCGAGAGGATGAAGACGCTCGGAACCGCCGCCTGCCCGCCCTACCACCTGGCCGTGGTGATCGGGGGCACGAGCGCCGAGCTGGCGGTCGAGACGGCGAAACTGGCGAGCGCCCGCTACCTCGACGGCCTGCCCACCGAGGGCAGCACACTGGGCCACGCCTTCCGCGACCTCGACCTGGAGCAGAAGGTGCTGCGGTTGTCGCAGGAGACCGGCATCGGCGCACAGTTCGGCGGAAAGTACTTCTGCCACGACGTGCGCGTCATCCGTCTGCCGCGCCATGGCGCCTCGTGCCCGGTGGCGATGGCGGTCAGCTGCAGCGCCGACCGGCAGGCTGTCGGCAAGATCACCCGCGACGGCGTGTTCCTCGAGCAACTCGAGACCGACCCGGCACGCTTCCTGCCCGACGTCACCCACGACGACCTCGAGGGTGAGCAGGTGGTGCACATCGACCTCAACCGGCCGATGGCCGAGATCCGCGCCGAGCTCGGCAAGCACCCCGTGAAGACGCGCGTCATGCTGACCGGCCCGATGGTGGTGGCCCGCGACATCGCCCACGCCAAGATCAAGGCACGCCTGGACGCAGGAGAGTCGATGCCGCGGTACCTCCAGGACCACTGCGTCTACTACGCCGGTCCGGCGAAGACCCCCGAGGGCATGGCCAGCGGCTCGTTCGGCCCCACCACCGCTGGTCGGATGGACAGCTACGTCGACGAGTTCCAGGCGGCCGGCGGCAGCTTCGTGATGCTGGCCAAGGGCAACCGCAGCAGGCAGGTCACCGACGCTTGCAAGCGCCACGGCGGCTTTTACCTCGGCAGCATCGGCGGCCCGGCGGCCCGGCTCGCGCAGGACTGCATCACCAAGGTCGAGGTGCTCGAGATGCCCGAGTTGGGCATGGAGGCCGTGTGGAAGATCGAGGTGCAGGACTTCCCCGCGTTCATCGTCGTCGACGACAAGGGCAACGACTTCTTCGACCTGGTGAACCGCCCCTACGGCGGCACCAACGTCACCCTCCGCTGAGTTCGCCGGCGAGGTCGCCGAGGCGCAGTTCACCGTCGCGGGTCTGGCCGCCGCGGTCCATGAACGCAGCGAGCGCCACACGCGTGCGCTCGTGGCCCAGGGTGCCGTTGAAGGCGCCGGCCTCGAGCAGCAGGTCGGCCTGGACGTCCTTCTCTGCGCGGAGCACCGACGCCTTCGCCGCGGCCACGGCATGCGGCGGGAAGGAAGCGATGCGCCGGGCCAGGCGGTCGACGAATGGCCAGAGCTCACCATCGGGAAGGGCTCGGTTCACCCACCCCCACCGCTCGGCGAGGTCGGCTGGAACGTCGTCGCAGCCGAGGATCACCTCGAGCGCACGAGACCTGCCGATCAGCCGCGGCAGCCGAGCCGTGCCGCTGCCACCGGGCAGGATGCCCAGCGCCACCTCCGGCTGGTTGAAGACCGCACGCCCCAACGCGGCGAACCGCATGTCGCAACTCAGGGCCAGCTCACTGCCGCCACCACCCACGCGGCCCTCGATGACGGCGATGGTGGCCTTCGGCATGGTGCGGAACGCCTCACACATCGCGTGGAAGTCGTTCAGCGCCTCGGGGGTGCCCGCATCGGTGGGCAGATGCTGGATGAGCGTGACGTCGAAGTGGGCGATGAAGAACTCGGGGTTCGCCGAGCGCAG
>JBJTXX010000249.1:0-12349 GCA_046082485.1 Actinomycetota bacterium | reverse complement strand
CTTGCCCACACCTGCACCACAGAACAGACCGATCTTGCCGCCCTGCAGGTACGGCGTGAGCAGGTCGATGACCTTGATGCCCGTCTCGAACATGCGCGCCCTGGGCTCGAGGGTGTCGAACGACGGTGCGTCGCGGTGGATGTCCCACCGCTCGAGTCCATCGGCGTACCCGGGCTCGGCGTCGAGTGCCTCACCCCACACGTTCCACACATGGCCGAGGACCTTGTCGCCGACCGGCACCTGGATGCCGTGGCCGGTGTTGCGCACTGCGGTGCCACGCGTCAGACCGTCGGTCGGCTTCATGCACACGGCGCGGACGCGGCTGTCCCCGAGCTGCTGGGCGACCTCGGCGAGCACCTTGATCTCGGTCCCGTCGACGTTGACGGTGAACTCGAGTGCGGTGTTGATCTCGGGCAGTGCGCCACGGGGGAACTCGACATCGATCACGGGGCCGGCGATGCCGACGACCCGTCCGTCCTTCAGTTCAGTGTCGGTCATGGTCATGACTGGGTGCTCTTTCTCAGTGTCCGGAAACGGGAGATGCGGCATCTGCGAGGGCGGAGACCTCGACGATGCGTACTTTCTTCGAATCGCCGGCCAGGGCCTCGGCGCCACCCACGATCTCCATGATCTCGTTGGTGATGCTGTCCTGACGGGCGCGGTTCATGATGCGGCTGAGGTTCTTGATCAGTTCCTCGGCGTTGTCGGTGGCGGACTTCATGGCCCGCTGACGGAAGGCGTGCTCACTGGCCGCCGCGTTCAGCAAGGCGGCGTAGATGCGAGCCTCGACGTAGCGCGGCAGCAGCGTGTCGAGAATGGTGACCGGGTCGGGTTCGAACTCGAAGTCGGCAGGAGTGCCGTCAGGGTCCGCGCCCTTGCCGTCGCCACCCTCGGTTGCCTCACGCTCGAGCGGCACCAGCGGCCGCTGCACCACTTCCTGCGAGCCGGCCGAGATGAAGCGGGTGTACACCAACTCCACACGGTCGAACTCGCCGGCCAGGAACTGCTCGACCACGAACTGGCCGATCTCCCTGGCGTTGGCGTAGGTGGGGTTGTCACTGAAGCCTGCGAACGTCTTCGCGATCTTGTAGCCACGGAAACGGAAGTAGCCCTCCGCCTTGCGGCCCACGGCGACGACGGCGTAGTCGCTGCCGCGCAGCACGTCACCCTTGATCTCGCCCTCGGTGGCTCGCTGCACGCCGGCGTTGTAGCCGCCGCACAGACCACGGTCCGCCGAGATCACCACGTACGCCGTGGTCCTGGTCTCGGCGCGGCCCTTGAGCAGCGGCGACTGCGAGGTGCCGGCAGCAGCGAGATCCTTCACCACTTCGGTGATGGTGTCGCTGTACGGCACGGCCGCCTGCACACGCTGCTGGGCCTTGACGATGCGCGAGGCCGCGATGAGTTCCATGGCGCGCGTGATCTTCTTCGTCGCCTGGACGCTGCGAATGCGTCCGCGAAGAATGCGCTCCTGACCGCCAGCCATCGCTTACTCCGTGGCCAGCGTCTTGTTGCTCTGGGCCTCGCCGAGTTCCTCGGCCGAGGTGGCCGTGGGGTCGGCAGCCTTCGCTGCGGCGGTGGCGGCGACGAAGTGGTCCTTGAACGCCGAGATGATGTCGCCCAGACCCGCCGGCACATCGGCCTTCGGGTTCGCCCGCATGTCGGCCAGCAGGCCGCCGTGCGAACGGCGCATGTGCTCGAGCAGTTCGGCCTCGAACCGGCGAACGTCGGCCACGGGCAGGCTGTCGAGGTAGCCGCGGGTACCCGCGAACACCACCACCACCTGCTCCTCGACCGGCATCGGCGAGTTCAGCGACTGCTTCAGCAGTTCCACCAGGCGGTAGCCACGCTCGAGCTGCGCCTTCGAGATCGCGTCGAGCTCCGAACCGAACGTGGCGAATGCCTCGAGCTCACGGAACTGGGCGAGGTCGAGCTTCAGGGTGCCCGACACGCTCTTCATCGACTTGATCTGGGCGGCGCCACCCACGCGGCTCACCGAGATGCCCACGTCGACGGCCGGGCGCACACCGGACTTGAACAGGTTGTCCTGCAGGTACACCTGACCGTCGGTGATCGAGATCACGTTGGTGGGGATGTACGCCGACACGTCGCCGGCCTTGGTCTCGATGACCGGCAGCGCCGTCAGCGAGCCCGCACCGCGGTCGTCGCTGAGCTTGGCCGCACGCTCGAGCAGGCGGATGTGCAGGTAGAACACGTCACCGGGATACGCCTCACGGCCCGGCGGGCGGCGCAGCAGCAGCGACACCTGACGGTACGCCTCGGCCTGCTTCGACAGGTCGTCGTACACGATGAGGGCGTGCTCGCCGTTCTCCATCCAGTGCTGCCCGAGGGCGCAGCCGGCGTAGGGGGCGAGGTACTTGAACGGTGCCGGGTCGCTGGCCGGGGCGGCCACGACGACGGTGTAGTCGAGGGCGCCGTACTGGCGCAGGGTCTCCACCGTCTGGGCGACGGTCGAGCCCTTCTGACCGATGGCGACGTAGATGCACTTCACGCCGAGGCCACGCTGGTTGATGATCGCGTCGATGGCCACCGTGGTCTTGCCGGTCTTGCGGTCACCGATGATCAACTGGCGCTGGCCACGGCCGATCGGGGTCATGGAGTCGACGGCCTTGATGCCCGTCTGCAGCGGCTCGTGCACGGGCTTGCGGCCCATGATGCCGGGGGCCTGGATCTCGACGCGGCGGTTGATGCCGCCGACGATGTCGCCCTTGCCGTCGATGGGCTGTCCGAGCGCGTTCACCACGCGACCCAGCAGCGCATCGCCCACCGGCACGCTGAGGATGCGACCGGTGGCCTTCACGGTCTGACCCTCCTCGATGTGGTCGGCGTCGCCGAGCACCACGGAGCCGATGCTCGCCTCGTCGAGGTTCAGCGCGAGGCCGACGGTGCCGTCCTCGAACTCGAGCAACTCGTTCACCGCGCAGTCGGGAAGGCCGCTGACGCGGGCGATACCGTCGCCCACCTCCGCGACGCGACCGACGGTGCGTGCCTCCAGCGAGGGCTCGAAGCCCTCCAGGTTCTTCTTCAGCGCCGATGCGATGTCGCTGGCGCTCAACGTGAGTTCTGCCATGGTTCCTGGGCTCCTAGAGGCGGGACTTCAACTGCTCGATACGGGTGCGGACGCTGCCGTCGATGACGGTGTCGCCCACGGTTGCCACCACGCCGCCGATGACACTGGGGTCGACGACGACCTTCAGGTTCACCTGCTTGCCGGTGGCGTTGGTGATGGCCGCTGCAAGGCGGGCCTGCTGGTCACTGCTGAGCGCCACTGCCGAGCGCACCTCGGCGACCTCGAGGTTCTTCGCCGACGATGCCCGGGCGACGAGCTTGTCGATGATGGCGGGAAGCTCGCGGCCGCGGCCCGAACCCACCACCATCGAGACGAGCTGTGTCGTCGTGGACGTCGCCTTGCCGCCGAGCAGATCCTCCACGATGGCCTGACGCTTGCCGGCCGGGATCATCTCGTCGGTCAGCGCGTTGCGCAGGGCGTCGCTGCTCTCGTAGCTGCGGGCGAAGCGGAACAGTTCGTCCTCGACCTCGTCGAGGGTGCCTTCCGCACGGGCGATCTCGAACAGTGCCCGTGCGTAGCCGTCGATGCGTTCGTTGCTCACTTGGCGGCCCCCACTCGTGCGATGAAGTTCTCGATGAGCTCCTGGTGCGTGGCGTCGTCGAGCGAGCCTGTCACCACGTGGTCGACCGCTGCACTCGAGAGGCGGGCGATCTCGGCGCGCAGTTCGTCGCCCACCCGACCGCGGGACGCCGCGATCTCGGCCTGTGCCCTCGACTCGAGGTCGGCGACCTCGCTGACGAGGCGTGCACGACCCTCACCGAGGATCGACTCGGCCTGGCCCTTGGCCTCCGACATGATGCGGCTGCGCTCGGCCTCGATGTCGCCCTTGGCCTGACGGATGCCGGCGGCCTCCGCGGATGCCGCAGCCTTGTCGGCGGCGGCAGCGTCGAGTTCCTTCTGGATGCGCTCGGTGCGGGCGGCGAAGCTCTTCTTCATCTGCGGCAGGGCGAACTTGTAGAGCGCCCAGAAGATGATGACCGAGGCGATGCCGCCCCAGATGATCTCCGCAGTCTCGGGGAGGATCCAGCTGTGCGTGACGACGTTGCCGTCCGCGTCCAGCACGATCTCCTCGCTCGCGAAGCGGGCGGTGCTGGCGATGATGCCCAGAACGTTCATCGTGCCATCACCTCGCTGACCACCCGGGCCACGACGTCGGCGCTGGGCCGGCGACCGGTGGCCAACTCGCCAGCCACACCAGCCACGTCGCTGACCGCAGCGTGGATCTGGTCGCGGGCTGCGGCGCGCTGTGCCTCGGCCTCGGCGGCAGCGGCGGCGCGCTGCTCGGAGAGCCGGGCGTTCACCTCTACCAACTTGGCCTGACGCTCGGCTTCGAGCGTGGCGCGGGCGGCTTCCACCTCACGGGCGGCCTCGGCCTTGATGGCCGCGACCTGTGCCTCGTAGTCGGCGACCTCGGCGCGGGCGGCTGCGCGCTCGGCGTCGGCGGACTCGTGTGCGGAACGGATGCCCTGGTAGCGGGCATCCATGCCCTTCTTCACCTTCGGGAACAGCACGAAGCGCATGAGGAGGGCGAACACGATGAACGCGCCACCACCCCAATACAGCTCTTTGAGTTCCGGGACGATGGGCCCTGGGTCCTTGCTCACTGCGCCCTCCGCCTCAGCGGTGACGAGGTGGGCGAGCAACCCGTGGAGGTGTACGACGGCGGAGTGCACGTCAGCTCCTTCGGATAGACGAAACGGTTACTGCGGGTATTCGGGGTCGGCTCAGAGGCCGATGAGGATGAACACCACGAAGCCGATGAGGGCGAGGGCCTCGGTGAACGCGATGCCGAGGAACATGGTGGTACGCACCATGCCGGCGGCCTCGGGCTGGCGGGCCATGGCCTCGACCGACTTGCCGACGAGGTAGCCGATGCCGATGCCGGGGCCGATGGCCGCGAGACCGTAGGCGAAACCGGCCGAACTGGCGGCCTGGGCGGCCTTGGCCTCGTCACCGGTGAGGCCGGTGGCAGCAGCGAGGTGGCTGAAAGCTTCCATTGTTGTTTCTCTCCTGATGAGGTTCTGGGTAGGTGGAGACGTGGGTCAGTGCTCGGGATGAGCAGCGCCGCCGATGTACACGGCGGTGAGAATGGTGAAGATGTAGGCCTGCAGGAAGGCCACCAGCACTTCGAATGCGGTGAGGAACACCAGCATGAAGAACGGCAGGATCGCCATCGGCTTCAGCAGGAACACCTTCGTCTCGGCCGTGATCAGCGACTGAGTCAGCAGTGCGAACGTGACGAGCAGGATGTGACCGGCGAGCATGTTGGCGAAGAGTCGCACCGTCAGCGAGAACGGGCGCACGATGATGTTCGAGATGAACTCGATGATGCCCACGAGCGGCTTCAGGGCGGTCGGCACGCCGGGGGGCCAGATGGTGTGGGTGAGGTAGCCGATGCCCTGGTGCTTCAGGCCCACGCCGTTGTAGATCACCCACACAACGAGGGCGAGGAACATCGGGATGGCCATGCGGGCCGTGGCCGGCATCTGCAGGAACGGGATGATGCCCGGCACGTTGCAGAGGTAGATGAAGATGAACAGGCTCAGCAGGAACGGCGTCCAGCCGAGGCCGTCCTTGCCCATCGTCTGCATGACGATGCCGTTCTCGATGAACTCGACCGAGGTCTCGGCGAGGTTGCGCACGCCCTTCGGCGCGGCGTGGGCGTCCTTGCGGCCGGCGAGGATGAACACCAGCGAGCCCAGCACAGCCGCCGCGACCGCGATGAGGGCGATCTTGTTGAACGAGCTGAACAGGTCCTGCCAGCGCAGGATCGAGTTGATCTCGGGGAAGGAGAAGGATTCGGCGATCACGACTATTCCTGTGGGTTACGGGCGGGTTGGTTTCAGGCCGGGGTAGGCCAGTGAGATGGCGACGTACTTCATCTCCCACACGAGGAGACCGAGGTGCGTCACGATGATGGTCGCTCCGAGGGCCGGAAGCGAAGTCCAACCGGCATCCTTCACGAGCAGCACTGCCGCGAAGATGAGGCCGAGGCGGACGAGATAGCCGAACAGCACGGCGCCCATCATGAGGCCGAGGCTAATGCGGGCGGTGACGGCCACGAAGGTGGCGGCCAACGCGAAGTTGACGAGGACGAGGGCGATGCCGTAGGCGCTCGACCACACGCCGCGCATGCCCCACACAACACCACACACCGCCACGAGCAGCGGCGCCACTACGAGACCGCGGCGGATCATGTCTCGCGACACGGTGACCTCGGGGGCGGGACCCGGCACGGCGGCGACCATCGAATCGGTCATACGCGCTGTGCCTGACGCTGTTCGGCGCGCTGGGCCTCGAGGTCGTTCATCGTGGCCGAGTAGTCGTAGTACATCTTCACGAACTGCCCGATCACCGAGAACAGCACGAGCGAGATCATGAAGAGCGGCTTGGTGTCGAGCCAGCGGTCGAGCGCATAGCCGATACCCAGGAACACGAGCACCACGAGCGCGAAGTCCATGCCACGGCCCAGCGTCTGGCCAGTGTGCTGGCTGTCGGCGGTGTTGCGCCGAGTGGGCAGGATGTTCACGGGTACGGGTTCCTCGACTGCGTCCAGACCCACCACGTCGTGGGCCGCTTGTGAACGCACGAACAAACTAGTCGACGGCGCAAGGCGCCCGCCAAATCGAAGTGCCCAGATCGAGGTCACCCGACTCGAGATCAGCCGGCTCGAAGTCACACGGCTCGAAGTCACACGGCGTCGGACCGGCGACGTCGGATCTGTGGATGCAGCACCGTGTACAGCACGAGCACCAGCATCGCCGCCCCCACCGGGATGTAGCTCGAGCCACTTCCGGTGAGCGCTGGGTACAGCACGAAGGCCGACAACAGGGCCGTCCACGCCCACAGGATCAGCACACTGCGGCGCTGGCCGTGGCCCATCTCCATCAGGCGATGGTGCAGGTGACCCTTGTCGGCGGAGGCCACGCCCTGACGCTTCGCGGCGCGCCGGATGATCGCGAACAGCGTGTCGAGGATCGGCACGCCGAGGATGAACAACGGGATGATCAGCGGTGCGAGGAAGAAATACGACTGGCCGACGTACTGCTGGGCGTTCTGGTCGGCTCGACCACCCACCACGCTGGTGCTCACCGCCATCAGCAGGCCCAGCAGCAACGCACCGCCGTCGCCCATGAAGATGCGCGCCGGGTTGAAGTTGTGCGGAAGGAAGCCCACGCAGATGCCCACGGTGAGGATGGCCACCATCGGGCCGAGGTTCGGCTGGGTCAACATGCCGAGGGACGGGTCGGCCAGTTTCTGCGCGTAGAGGAAGAACGCGCCCGAACCGATGGCCACGATGCCGGCCGCCAAACCGTCGAGGCCGTCGATGAGGTTGATGGCGTTCGTCATGCCCAGCAACCACAGCACCGTGATCAGCGGCACCCACTGGTCACTGAGCAGGAAGGGGTCGACGAACGGGATGCGGAACGAGAACATCGTGACGCCGTAGTAGACGAGCACTGCACCCACCACGACCGTGCCCATCACCTTCGCCGGGGCCGAGATCTCCCGGATGTCGTCGATGAAGCCCACCAGGAACATCAGCACCGCCGCGTAGACGATGCCGCGGGGCTCGCTGTTGCGCGCGAACAGTGGGTCGAAGGCGTCCCACAGACGGGCGACGGCGAACGCCACCAACAGGCCGACCAGCATCGCGATGCCACCCACATCGGGGGTGACCACCCGGTGCACCCGGCGCTCGTCGGGCTCCACGACCCAGCCCCGCCACTTGGCCAACATCACCACGAGCGGTGTGACGGCGAACGTCGTGACGGCGGCGACTGCGCCGATCACGAGGTAGTCGCCGGTGGAGGGCATCGACCCGTCAGGCGTAGGCGGGGAACTGGGCGCAGAGGGCGGCGACCTCGGCGCGGGCTGCGGCCACCGCGGCAGGGTCGGTGCGGTTGCGCAGGATGCGCACGATGAACTCGGCGATCTGGGCCATCTGCGGTTCCTTCATGCCCTGCGTGGTCACCGACGGCGTGCCGATGCGCACACCCGAGGTGACGAACGGGCTGCGAGGGTCGTCGGGCACGTTGTTCTTGTTCAGGGTGATGCCGCCCTCGTCGAGCACCGTCTGTGCCTCCTTGCCGGTGAGGTCGGCATCGAAGGGGCGCAGGTCGACCACCATCAGGTGGCTGTCGGTGCCGCCGCTCACGAGTCGGAACCCGTTCTGCACGAGGGCCTCCGCGAGCGCATCGGCGTTCAGCAGGATCTGCTGCGCGTACTGCTTGAAGCTGGGCTGCATGGCCTCGAAGAACGCCACGGCCTTGCCGGCGATCACGTGCTCGAGCGGGCCGCCCTGCCAGCCGGGGAACACCGCCTTGTCGATGGCCGCGGCGTGCTCGGCCTTGCACAGGATGGTGCCGCCGCGGGGGCCGCGCAGTGTCTTGTGCGTGGTGAAGGTGACGACATCGGCGTAGGGCACCGGGTTGGGGTACACACCGCCGGCGATCAGGCCGGCGAGGTGTGCTGCGTCGAACATGAACCGGGCGCCCACCTCGTCGGCGATCGCCTTGAACGCCGCCGGGTCGAGCCGGCGCGGGTAACTGGTCGTGCCGGCCACGATCAACTTCGGTCGGTGCTGCAGGGCCAGGTCGCGCACCTGGTCCATGTCGATGCGCTCGTCGCCGGGCGTCACCTTGTAGGGCACGAAGCTGTACAGCTTGCCGCTGGCGTTCACCGGCGAGCCGTGGGTGAGGTGGCCGCCGTGATCGAGGCTCAGGCCCAACACCGTGTCGCCCGGTTCGAGGATGGCCTGGTAGGCGCACATGTTGGCGTTGGCGCCGCTGTGCGGCTGCACATTCGCGTGGTCGGCACCGAACAGCGTCTTCACCCGCTGGATGGCGATCGCCTCGATGTCGTCGATGATGGCGTTGCCGCCGTAGTAGCGCTTGCCCGGGTAGCCCTCGGCGTACTTGTTCGTGAGGGCACTGCCCACGGCCCGCATGACCGCCGGCGAGGTGAAGTTCTCGCTGGCGATCAACTGCAGACCGGTGCACTGGCGCTGCACCTCGGCGTCGATCAGGCCGAAGACCTCGGTGTCGGGGTTGGTGTCGCTGGGGAAGGGCATTCTTGGCTCCGGGGGTTCAGCCGCGCGCGGCTTCTTCGGTTTCGATCTGCATGAGTTGTTCGACGCGGCGGGCATGGCGGCCGCCCTCGAACGGGGTGGAGAGGAACGTCGCGAGTATCTCCTCCGCGAGGCCTACACCCACCACCCGCCCGCCCATGCTCAGCACGTTCGCATCGTTGTGCGAGCGGGCCATGCGGGCGGTGTAGAGGTCGTTGCACAGCGCGGCACGCACACCGTGCACCTTGTTGGCGGCGAGTTGTTCGCCCTGGCCGCTGCCGCCCAGCACGATGCCGAACTCGGCGTCGCCGTCGCGCACCGAGCGGCCCACCGTTGCGCAGATCGGCGGGTAGTCGCAGCTCTCGGTGCTGTGGGTGCCGTGGTCGAGCACCTCGTGACCATCGCGTCGCAGGAGGGCGACGAGGTGTTCCTTCAGGTCGAAGCCGGCGTGGTCGGAGCCAATGGCGATACGGGACATCGTGCGGAGTGTAGGTGGCGGCGGGTTCGTCACGCGTGCCGACGGCTCCGTACCCTGTGCCCTCGTGACGATCGACCCCCGCACCCCCGTGATCATCGGCGTGGGCCAGTACCTGCAGCGCACCGACGACCTGCAGGCGGCCCTCGACCCGTCCGCGTTGATGGCCGAGGCCACCCGCGCCGCCGCGGCCGACGCGGGTCTGGCTGAACTGCCCAAGATCACGGCGTTCCGAGTCGTGGGCCTGCTGTCGTGGAAATACCACAACGTGGCCTGGAACCTTGCCCAGCACTTCGGGCAGGACCCGAACGAGACCGCCGTCACCAGCATGGGGGGCAACACCCCGCAGACGCTGATGAACGCCACCTGCATGGACATCAGCCGGGGCGTGCTCGACATCGCCGTGCTGACCGGCGCCGAGGCGTGGCGCACGAGGATGCGCGCCCGCAAGCAAGGTGTCGAACTGCCGTGGCCGACCGAGCGATGCCATCGCTCGCCCCGCCTGCTGGGCCGCGACGAATCGATGATCAGCGACGCCGAGAAGGCCAGGGGCATCGTGATGCCAGTTCAGGTGTACCCCATGTTCGAGACCGCCATCCGCGCCGCAGCCGGGCGCAGCGTCGAGGAACATGAACAGGTCATCGGCGACCTGTGGGCACGGTTCAACGCCGTCGCCGTGCAGAACCCCTACGCATGGGTCCGCGAGCCGCTCACCAGCGAGCAGATCCGCACCGCCGGGCCCGGGAACCGCATGGTCGGGTTGCCGTACCCGAAGTACATGAACTCGAACAACGACGTCGACATGTCCGCGTCGGTCATCGTCTGCAGCGTCGAGAAGGCAAAGGCACTGGGAGTGCCCGAGTCGCACTGGGTGTTCCCGTGGAGTGGCGCCGACTGCGAGGAGCACAAGTACATCAGCGACCGCTGGTCGTTCGCGCACACGCCCGCCATCGAACTCGGCGGTCGAACCGCCCTCGAGTTGGCCGACCTGAGCATCGACGAGATCGACCTGGTCGACCTGTACTCGTGCTTTCCCGCAGCGGTGCAACTGGGCGCACAGAGCCTCGGCCTGTCGCTCGAGCGGCAGCTCACCCGCACCGGAGGCCTCACCTTCGCTGGCGGGCCGTGGAACAACTACGTGATGCACGCCATCGCCACCCTCGTGAAGGAACTGCGCGAGGGCATCGGCCGCACCGGGCTGATCTGGGCGAACGGCGGATTCGCCAGCAAGCACTCGTTCGGTGTCTACGCCAATCGGCCCTCGGGCAAGTTGTTCCGGGCCAAGCACCCGCAGGCGCAGATCGACGCGCTGCCGAAGCGCATGCTCGCCGAGCCGGCGGACGCAGCGGGCCCGGCCACGGTGGAGGCCTACACGGTGATGTACTCGCGTGACGGCGAACCCGGCCGCGGCATCGCCTCGTGCCTGCTCGCCGATGGTCGCCGCGCATGGGGCACCACGGAGGACGCCGCACGGTGCGCCGCGCTGTGCGAGGGCGAGTGGGTCGGCCGCGAGGTCACCCTCGACGGCGAGGGAGCTTTGCTCTTCTGACCCTCGGCGGGTGCAATGCTGCGCCCGTGAGCCTGCCCATCATCATCGACTGCGATCCCGGCCACGACGACGCGATCGCGATTCTCATCGCGGCGCGACACGCCGATGTGCTCGGCATCACCACCGTGGCCGGCAACGCCCCGCTCAGCGCCACCACACGCAACGCCATCATCGTCCGCGACCTCCTGGGTCTCGCCGCGCCGGTGCACTCGGGCGCCGAGCGGCCACTGGTGCAGGAGCCCAAGCACGCCGACTACGTGCACGGCAAGAGCGGCATGGACGGCGCGGACCTTCCCGAGCCCAGTGGGCCCGCCGCCAGCACCGACGCCGTCGGCTTCATCATCGAGACCTGCCGCGCCAACCCCGGCGTGTGGTTGGTGCCCACAGGCCCGCTCACGAACATCGCACTCGCCCTGCGTTCGGCGCCCGACCTGGCGAACCACATCGCCGGCATCTCGCTGATGGGCGGTGGCACGTTCGGCAACCGCACCGCCGCCGCGGAGTTCAACATCTGGTGCGACCCCGAAGCCGCCGACATCGTGTTCCGCTGGGGTGGGCCGCTGATCATGTCGGGGCTCGACGTCACCCACAGGTTCCAGGCGGTTCCCGAACGCATCGAGATGGTGCGGGCGCTTCCGGGCCGTCTGGCAGCAGTGCTCGCCGACCTGCTCGACTTCTTCAGCGGCACCTACACCTCGCGCCACCACGGCATCGGCGGCGCACCGGTGCACGACCCACTCGCCGTGATGGCCCTCACGCATCCGCACCTGTTCACGACGCGCAACGCCCATGTCTCGATCGAGACCACGGGGCTGCGCACGCTGGGCATGACGGTGATCGACCAGCGCGACCTGCGGGAAGTGCCGGAGGGCAACTGCATCTGGCAGACCGACCTCGACGCGGACGCCGCCTGGCAGGTGGTGGTCGAGGCCATCGCCCACTTCACCGCGTGAGTCCCACTACGACCGTCGCATGGCCCAGATCATCAGTTCCGCGCTACAAGCCCTCGGAGGGCCTGACCTCCCGAGTTGGTCCGCTCGAGGCGACACACGGTGTCGTTGCCACATGACCAACTCGAGCAATGTGGTGTCGGGGCGGTTCGCGACACGACCGCTGTCACGATAACGGTCCGTAACGGACCAGATCCGTACCAGCGATCGAGGT
>JBJTXX010000248.1:0-2050 GCA_046082485.1 Actinomycetota bacterium | reverse complement strand
CTGTCGTGCTGCGGCGTGTAGACGAACACCTCGTGGATGCCGCTGGCCTCGGCCTCGACGTGCACGGGGCCGTGGTGGTGCACGGCGAAGGGCTCCTCGCCGTCGAACGCCGGGTAGAGGTTCGGGATGACCCGCATGCGCCACTGGCCGCCCTCGTCGAGGGTCTCGAGCGCAGGGAGTGTGGATTCCTCGTTGCCCGGGCAGAAGGGGCACGGCCGTGACGGCTGCGCCTCGACCTGTGCGGCACGGGGAGCGAAGTCGGAGGGCCGCTGGGCGCGATCGGCAACGATGGTGACCCACCGGCCGGTGAGGGGGTTCAAGCGGAGCTGGCTCACAACGTCGTCAGCCTAGGACCCCGCGCGGCGCGTTGAGGGGACAGGGCGACGGATTTCACCCGACGTTCCCGTAGACCGTCACGTGGCGCGTCGACTCGGCCGTGAAGGGTGATCGGTCGAAGCCCGTCCATCGCTGCACGACTCCCAAGCCTGCCGCTGCAGCCATCTCGTCGAGTTGTGCCACGGTCGCCCACCGGATGCTCCAGGGCCGCAGCCGCACGCCGCCGGACTCGGTGAACTCGACGAACTGCCCCTCGGCCAACTGGTCGCCCGGGCGGGCGGTGCTGATCGAGAGCACCACCCGGTCGGCCGTCAGGCTGCGCACACCGACGCTGGATGCCGGCTCGTGTTCCGGGTCGGGCACGAACGCCTCGACCACGAACAGGCCACTCGGCGCGAGGCGCTGCGACACGGCACGGAAACAGGCACATTGGCGTTCGGCGGAGCGCAGGTTGAACAGTGTGTTGTAGGCCACGAAGGCCAGCGAGAACGGACCGTCGGGAAGGTCGAGGACCATGTCGCCCACCACGGTGCGCACCAGGTGACCCGAGGGTTTGTCGGCGATGCGCGCCGTCATCGCCGCACTGGCGTCGATGCCGTGCACCTCGAACCCGAGCGCAGCCAGCGGCGCCGCCAGTCGCCCCGTGCCCACGCCGAGTTCCAACACCGGGCCGTCACCCGCGGAACGCGCCAGTCGAGCCAGTTCGGCAGTCACGGCGGGCACGTCGTCGAGGTCGGCGTACCAGTCGTCGTACACGTCGGCGAAGGCGTCTCCGTAGCTGTCGTCGCGGTACCCGTGCATGCCCTGCGCACGATACGCGCTCGTAGCATTGGCGTGGTGAGCCGGTACACCTACCTCGACCATGCGGCAACGACGCCCATGCACCCCGAGGCCGTGCGGGCGATGCTGCCGTACCTGTCCGAGCAGTTCGCCAATCCGAGCGGCTCGCACCGGTTCGCGCGCCAGGCCAGGGCCGCGGTCGATGACGCCCGCGAGGTGGTGGCCGCCGTACTGGGCTGTGGCCCGGGCGATGTGGTGTTCACCGGCAGCGGCACAGAATCCGACAACACGGCGGTGCTCGGGGCCGTGGCACGCCACGGCGGCGTGGCCGTGTGCCCGGCAGTCGAGCACCACGCGGTGCTGCACGCAGTGGAACAGGTGCACGGCACGGTCGTGCCCGTCACCGCCACCGGTACGGTCGACCTGCAGGCACTGGCCGAGGCACTCGACGCCCACCGCGGCGGGCCGGGGGTGGCCGTGGTGAGCGTGATGGCCGTGAACAACGAGGTCGGGAGCATCACCGATCTTGCTGCAGTGGCGCAGGTGGTGCGGCGCCACGCGCCGGGTGCCCTGTTGCACACCGATGCGGTGCAGGCAGCCTGCTGGCTCGACCTGCGCGACGTGACGCCGCACGTCGACCTGCTGTCGCTGGCGGCCCACAAGTTCGGCGGCCCGAAGGGCGTGGGAGTGCTGGTGGTGCGTCCCGGCGTGACGGTGGCGCCGATGCTGGTGGGCGGCGGACAGGAGCGCGAGCGCCGCAGTGGCACGCACAACGTGGCCGGCATCGCGGCGATGGCGCAGGCCCTTCGCCTGACCGACCTCGAACGTGCGGCCGAACTGCAGCGAATCGGCGCGCTGCGTGACGATCTGGTCGACCATCTGCAGGCCGAACTCGACGACGTGCACGAGACCGTGCCCCGTGCGCACAAGGTGG
>JBJTXX010000247.1:0-1098 GCA_046082485.1 Actinomycetota bacterium | reverse complement strand
CTGCGCGCAGCGCTGCTGCAACACGGCGACCCTGCGCGCCGCATCGGGCGCCGCGGGGTCGAGTTCGCCGGCGGATGCACGCATGAAGGCACCGAGCGCCGCCGCCCGAACCGTGGGTGCGTGCGACGGGCGTTCGAGTGCCGATAGCAGCAGCCGCCATTCGAGCGCGGCCGGTGTCTCGAACACGCTGCCGGTGCGGGTGCGCACGCTGGGGATGCCTGCCCGGCTGAGTGCCATCATCACCTGGTTGGCGACCGACCCACTCGGCACGAGCACTGCGATGTGCCCCGGTGAGACCTTCTCGTGCCGATCGTCGATGGTGATCGAGTCGAGTTCGAGCATCTCGACGACACGGCTCACCAGGTCGTCGATGATGGCGGCGCGGGCCAGCGGCATGGAGAGGTCGCGTTGCGGGCCACCCGGCTGCGCCCGGAACCCCGCGCGCTCATTCGGGGTGAGCAGCGACTCGTCGAACTGCAGGCAGCGGATCTCGAGCGGCGCGCCCGCCATGGCCCGGCTCGTGGCACCGTCGGCTGGCTGCACCTCGGTGCCGACAATGCGCGGGTCGCCCAGTTCCACACCGTCGATCAGCGTGTTCGTGGCCTTCACCAGATCGGCGTCGCTGCGGAAGTTCCGCGCCAGTCGCACCTTCGGGGCCCCTTCGGTGGCACGCAGGTAGGCGTGCACGTCGGCGCCACGGAAGCGATAGATCGCCTGCTTCGGGTCGCCGACGGTGACGAGGTTCTGGGTGAAGGCCGTCTCGAAGATCTGCCACTGCACCGGATCGGTGTCCTGGAACTCGTCGACGAGCACCAACTGGTACCGCTCGTTGAGCGCCTTCACCACCGCAGGCCCCGTCTCGGGGTGGCGCACGGCATCGCGAAGGCTCACGACGAGGTCGTCGTAGCCGAGTTCGCCGCGGGCGGCCCGACGCTCGCGCACCTTCGCCGCGGCCTCGTGCACCAGGCCGACCCACAGGGTGAGGCGATCGATGGTGTCGTTGTTGGCTGCCTTCGGCGGCACCGGTTCCAGCGACGGCACGACCGTGGCGCCGGGATTGACGATGATCGCCGTGACCGCATCGATCAACTGGCCGAG
>JBJTXX010000246.1:0-795 GCA_046082485.1 Actinomycetota bacterium | reverse complement strand
CTCGGGCTCGATTCGAATCCACCAGCCCGACCTGCAGGCCCGCATCTTCCAACTGCTCGGCATCAGCGACGAGGAAGCGCAGAAGAAGTTCGGCTTCTTCCTCAACCCGTTCCGCTACGGCGCCCCGCCCCACGGCGGCTTCGCCTTCGGCATCGACCGTCTCGTGGCCATCCTCGCTGGCGAGGAGAACATCCGCGAGGTCATCGCCTTCCCGAAGACGCAGTCGGGCCAGGACCCGATGACGAACGCGCCCACCCCCGTCGCCGCGAAGCAGCTCGACGAACTGGGCATCCGGGTGTTGCCGCCGAAGGCCTGAGCCATGGCGAGCGTCTTCTTCCGAGCCGGCGTGGTGGCCATCGTGCGCCACCCCGACCTGCAGCGGGTGATGGCGTTCGAGCGTGCCGATGCCCGGGGAAGTTGGCAGCTTCCCCAAGGTGGCCTGCAGGAGGGCGAGGTGCCCGTCGAGGCCGCGTGGCGTGAACTGCTGGAGGAGACCGGCCTGGGGCGCGACCACGTGGAGCTGCTCGCCGAGTTCCCCGACTGGGTGGTCTACGAACTGCCCGATGCGATCCGGGCGGTGAAGGCCGGTCGGCGTGACCGGTTGGGTCAGGCACAGAAGTGGTTCCTGTTCCAGGCCTCCGACGAGGCGCTCGAGCCCACGCCCGACGGCCGTGAGTTCGTGGCCTGGCGGTGGGTCGAGCCCGAGTGGCTGATCGCCCACGTGCCCGACTGGCGCAGCGACGCCTAGCAACTGGGGCTCGGCACCCTCTGAGTGTGGCGGAGGGTGAGGCCTCC
>JBJTXX010000245.1:0-936 GCA_046082485.1 Actinomycetota bacterium | reverse complement strand
GGCCCCGGTTGCACCGCGGCATCGAGCAGCGTGGCGGCCGCGGGCATCGAACGCAGCAGGCTGATGACACTCTCGCCGGCGGCGGGCACGAACGCAGCGAGGTACACCAGGTGAGCCACGTCGCTTCGCTCGGCCGCGGCCTGGGTGATGACGGCGCCACCGTAGGAGTGCCCCACCAGCACCACGGGCGCGTCGATGCGGTCGAGCACGGCGCCGACGTGAGCGGCGTCGCCGTGCAGATCGCCCAGCGGCAGTGTGCTGGCACCATGGCCGGGCAGGTCGACCGCCAGCGACGGGATGCCGCGGTCGTCGAGCGCGTGCTGCAGTGCAGCCCAGCACCAGGCCCCGTGCCAGGCCCCGTGCACGAGGACGACGGTGGCGGGCGGCGGCTGGCTGGTCATGCAGGAATGGTGTCACAACGCCCGCGCCGCGAGAATCATGCGATGAGCACTGTGGGCAACCCTCTCGACCTGTTCCGCCTCGACGGCCGCGTGGCGGTGGTGACCGGCGCGTCCTCCGGCCTCGGCGATCGCTTCGCGAGGGTGCTGCACGCCGTGGGGGCCGATGTCGTGGTCGCAGCCCGCCGTGCCGACCGGCTGCAGGCGCTGTGCGCCGACCTGCCCGGGTCGATGGCCGTTGCGGCCGACCTGTCGGTGGCGGAGGATCGCGAGCGTCTCGTGGCCGAGACGCTGGAGCGGTTCGGCCGCATCGACGTGCTGGTGAACAACGCCGGCATCGGCCACAAGGTGGCGGTGGAGGACGAGAGCCTCGAGCACTTCCGGGCCACGATGGAACTGAACGTCACAGCCATCTGGCACCTCAGCAAGCTGTCGACCCCGTCGATGATCACCAACGGTGGCGGCAGCATCGTGAACGTCGCCAGCATGCTGGGGCACGTGGCGGCCTCGCCGGTGAAGCAGGCGCACTACTGCGCGT
>JBJTXX010000244.1:0-902 GCA_046082485.1 Actinomycetota bacterium | reverse complement strand
CGATGACCACGGCGAGCCCCAACAGCGCCACGAAGACCACCAGCAGAAATCCCATGCTCATGCTCATGGTCGCACCGTGTCAGACGCGCTGGGCAGTGGCGAGGGAAAACCGGCTCGCACTTTGCAGATATGCACGCCGGCGAGAAGCCGGCCGTGTTCACCAATCTCGACCAGGCCCGCGAGTGGTCGCTCGAGCACCTCACCCGTTCGCTGGCGGCCGACATGGTGGCCGCCGGTGCCTCGGAGTTCGAGACCAGGCACGACTGGACGGCCCAGACCGTGCCCGTCGACGGGATGGACCTGTTCGTGGAGGGCCGCCTGCTGGTGGTGGCCAGCGGCAGGCCTCAGTACGCCTTCTTGCCGTAGGGCTTCTTGCCGTACGGCTTCGGCGCGTACGACTTCTGCGGGCCCTGGCCCTTGCGGTGCGGCTTGCGGGGCGGCCCGCCGGCGGCCTGGCCGTTGTCGACGTACTTGCGCACCTTCACCGGCTTGTTGCGGATGATGGCATCGCGCATCTGGGCGACCACGTGGTCGACCCGACTCTCGGGCACGCCGACCACCGAGAAGGTGTCGGAGATGCGGATTGGGCCGATCTCGCTGCCGGTGAGGCCGGTCTCGTTGGCGATGGCACCGACCAGGTCGTTGGGTCGCATACCGGCGGAGCGGCCGGCGCCCACGTACACGAAACCGGTGCCGGCCTTGGCGTCGCCGCCCGACTCGCGGACGCGGCCCTCGGTGGGCCTGGTGGGGCGCAGCGCGATGTCGGGGATCTCCGCCTGGTCGACCGTGTTGCCCGCTGCCTCGTGGTAGAGGCGGATGGCGGCGAGGGCGATCTCGCGCAGTTCCCCGTCGCTGCGCAGGTCGTGCAGGATGGAGTGGTACTCGTCGAGGTCGTCGGCACC
>JBJTXX010000243.1:0-1775 GCA_046082485.1 Actinomycetota bacterium | reverse complement strand
GGCCCACCCGGTCTCGAGCACACCGTCGAGCGTGACCGACTGGCCCGTGCGGCGCACCAATTCGCCGTTCACCGTGTCGGGGTCGTGCTGGGCTGCGTCGGCGTCCTCGTTCGCTGCGTCGTTCTCCTTGTCGTTCGACGCCTTGGCTTGTTGCTTGGCGGCGCGGTGCCGCGCGGCCGCTGCTTGACTCTGACTGACCAATCCGCGGATCGGCTGTCCCCGGGACGGGTCGCCCGTCGCCCCGGGTCAGATGCCGGTCGGGCGCGGGTAGTCGGGCAGTTCCTCGCCGGCCGGCAAATCGGTGTACCGAGCCACCGAACCTTCCTGCACGAAGAACTTCCCGGCGTCGTCCGGCCGCTCACCGGGCAGGTAGCGCGTGCCGCCGTCGACGTATCGGTACATACCGGTGCCCTCGCGGCCGAGTTCGTCGACACCGGTCGCCGTGGGGTCCCACCAGATCTCGGTCTGGTCGTCGACGCCGTAGTAGTCGGGCTCGAGCTCGGCCGGCCAGCGGTCCTTGGTGCCCCACGACAGGCGCAGCGCGGTCAGCGGGGCGTCGCCCGCTGCGAGCGGCGTGTTGAACATGGCGTCGATGAACGACTGCGGCGACAGGTTCGGGCCGGCCGCCTGCAGGAAGTAGTGCAGGAACGCGGCGTTGCTCTCGAGGTCGTTCACCGACTCGCGGGCGGCGGGCTCCTGTTCGTAGTACCACGTGTAGCGGCGGTAGGGGCCGGCCTTGTTGAGGTCGACCGGTGCCGCAAACCAGCAGACGCCGAATGCGTGCTGCCACTGCTGCGGGTCGTAGGTGCGGGCGAAGGCGGTGGTCTCGGTGTAGCCCGAACCGCCGAGCACCCACTCGGGGAAGTAGGCCTGTGCCGTGGCCTCCTGGGTGAGGCTGATGGGCGCCACCGGGTCACCCACGAAGATCACGGTGGTGATGCCACCGCTCTTCAGGCGGGCGATGATCGTTGCCGCTTGCTCCTGCAACGTCGCTGGGTCGATGGTGTAGGGCACGAGGTCGGCCAGTTCGCCGCCGTAGTTGTCCTTGATGGTCTGGTTCAGGGTCTCGGCCTGCTGCTGCGAATCGGCCGTCGTGGAGATGTACACGAGGCCGATCTTGCGGTCGACGTCGACGAAGTCGCCCGAGTGCTCGGCCTTGCCGCCGACCAGTCGCTTGCCGACGAACTCGGCGAGGTGCAGCGTGCCCTGGGTGACGCTGGGGACGAGCGTCACGAGGTAGGGGGCGCGCTCCTGCACGAACTTCGCGTCGCCGCCGCCGGTGCACAGGCACAGCACCTGCTGTGCCGCCAGTTCCTCGGCGAACGGCTTGCCGGCGAAGGCAGGGCTGCCCCACACGGCGAAGGGTTGCTTCTCCGCGATCGCCGTCGCGTCGGCCTTTGCCGACACCTCGTCGTTGGCCAGACCGGTGGCGGTGTAGAACTCGAACACCAGCTTGCGGCCGTACAACTCGGAGAAGTGGCCGAACATGTCGGAGATCTTGGTGACCGTGTCGGCCTGCTGTTCGTTGGTGTCGTCGTTCTCGACCTGGCCAGCGATGAACTGGATGATCGGGTCGTTCTCCTGCGCTTGGTACACGACGATCTTGATGCTGTCGGCGGTCACGCCCTTGGCGGTGGCGCCGCCGTTGTCGCCGGTGAACGGTGCGATGCACGGCATCGCGTACGGCGACGGGTAGGCGTAGCGGCCGACGCTGGTGTCGCACCGGTCGGTCCAGTCGATGGTGTCCTCGATGCCGGCCGCCTGGGCCTCCTCGA
>JBJTXX010000242.1:0-614 GCA_046082485.1 Actinomycetota bacterium | reverse complement strand
GAGGGTGATCCGGTTCGCGGCGAGCAGGTCCTTGACGGCCACCTTCATGCGGTTGGCCAGCACCAGCAAGCTGTCGCCGGGCTGCACGGTGTACTGCGGCGCGGTGGTCGTAGGGGGCACGGTGGTGGTGGGGGCGGCGGTGGTGGGGGCAGCGGGCACCACGAGGGTCATCCCGGGCCAGATCACGCTCGAGATCGACAGTTTGTTGGCCGTCAACAGCTTGTTGAGGCTCACCTTCAACTTGAGGGCGATCTTCACGAGGCCGTCGCCGGGCTTCACCGTGTAGGTGCTGCTGGCGGGAGCAGCCACTGCGATGTCGGCTGCTGCAGTCGACAGCACGGCGCCGAGCAGGAATGCAGCGATGGTACGACGGCAACGTGTCACGGAACTGTCATCGGTTCATCTCCAGTCGAGGTTGAGTGTTTCTTGCTGATCGACATCCCGAGCCCAGGTCGTGACAGACTGCCGACATGCCGAAACCAGCCGTCACCGCCCAACAGGTCGAGCAACTCGCGGAGGCACTGTGGTCCCACCGTGAAGAACTGGCCCGTCTCGCCACCGAACTGCCCAAGCGGCTCGAGGCCGCCAGTAGTCAATTGCGCGACGCCGGCAGC
>JBJTXX010000241.1:0-9546 GCA_046082485.1 Actinomycetota bacterium | reverse complement strand
GACGTTGCGCAGACCTTCGCGCACCATGGCCCAGGCGAGCACCGTGGCGGTGGTGGTTCCGTCACCGGCGACGTCGTCGGTCTTCTTGGCGACTTCCTTGACCAGTTCGGCACCGATGCGCTCGTACGGGTCCTCGAGCTCGATCTCCTTGGCGATGCTCACACCGTCGTTGGTGATGGTGGGGGCGCCCCACTTCTTCTCCAGCACGACGTTGCGGCCCTTCGGCCCGAGAGTGACGCGCACGGCGTCGGCGAGCTTGTTCATGCCCGCCTCGAGTGCACGGCGTGCTGCTTCGTCGAACGCGATCTGCTTCGGCATTGCATTCCTCCACGATGAGGGGTTGGTCTGGTTGAACGCCCCGGCTGTCACTCCGGTGGCAAGAGTGCTAGCACTCTAAACCGTGGACTGCTAACCGACAACTCCGGGGTGTCTCGTCATTGGTCGGCAGAGCGTGGGCCGTGCCACGAAAAACTGAATCCCTGACGCACCAAACCAAGTCATTACCACGTCGAGTGGTTGAAAGAGGTCTGTTCGTGTCACGAACTGTCCAAACTCCTGCGGACTGTGGCGGACTGATCACATGGCGGATGTGGACGTGCTGGTGGTGGAGGACGCCCCCGAGGACGCGCGACTGATCACCGCGTGCTCGCGGCCGCCAGCCACCGCCCGCGCGTCGCCGCCACGGTTGCCGAGGCGACGGCGGCCCTTCAGCAGGCCATTCCCGACCTCGTCATCCTCGACCTGGGCCTGCCCGACGGTGACGGCCTCACGTTGTGTTCGATGCTCAGCGAGCACTCCAACGCCTACATCATGGTGGTGTCCGGCAGGGACGAACAGTTCGACGCAGTCCGGGGGTTCCGGCTCGGCGCTGATGACTATGTGGTCAAGCCGTTCTCCGCGCAGGAGTTCGCGGCGAGAGTGGAGGCCGTGCTGCGTCGGCCCCGCCAGCCCTCAGAGGGTGGATTGCCGCGGGTGATCGGGCCGGTGCACATCGATGTGCGGTCACGAGAGGTCTTCCTGGCGGGAGAACGTGTGGAACTCACGCGGCTGGAGTTCGACCTGCTGGAGGTGCTGTCGGCCGACCCGAAGGCCGTGCTGACGCGCCGCCAGCTGCTGGAGCGCGTCTGGGGCAACAACTGGTTCGGCGACGACCACGTCGTGGACGTGCACATCGCCAACCTGCGCCGCAAACTCGATGTCGATGGGTCGCCCAGCATCATCCGCACCGTCCGGGGCGTCGGCTACAGCGTGGCGCCCTGAGATTCGACCCTGACTGCCCGTTGCCGGCGGTGTTGTCGTAGTTTCTGCGGCCATGCAGGTGTTGGTGGTCGGTGGAGGTGTGGCTGGTCTGGGTTCGGCGTTGGCGCTGGCGCAGCAGGGGCACGACGTGACGGTGGTGGAGCGTGATGACACGCCCATGCCCGAGAGTGCAGACGAGGCATTCGAGTGGGATCGTCGCGGTGCGCCGCAGGTTCGCCACAGCCACGCCTTCCTCGCTCGGCTCGTGGGCATGTTGCGCCGCGACCATTCCGACATCTACGCCGAGTTGCTCGCCGAAGGCGCCACCGAGATGCGCTTCGGGGATGACCTTCCGCCCACGATCACCGACTACGTGCGCGAGCCCGAGGACGACGAACTGGTCATGTTGGCGTGTCGTCGCACCACGTTCGAGTGGGTGTTGCGTCGGCGCGCGCTGTCTGAGGGCCGGGTGACCTTCCGAGTCGGAGTCGGTGTTGCCGGAGTGTTGTTGGGGGAACCCATCGACGAGTCGGACCTTCCCCACGTCGAGGGAGTGCGTCTGGCGAACGGAACGGAACTTCGTGCGGACCTCACCGTCGTGGCGGCGGGTCGTCGCAGTGCGCTCAGCGACTGGCTGGTCGAAGCCGGCCTGCCGGTCGTGCACGAGGAAGTCGACGATACGGGCATCGTCTACTTCAGTCGCTTCTACCGTTTGCGTGAAGGCGCCGAGTACCCGCCTCGCACCGGGCCGATCGGTGGTGACCTCGGTTACCTGAAGTACGGCGTGTTCGTGGGTGACAACCGCACGTTCAGCGTCACGTTGGCGACGCCCACCGACGATGACGAGCTGCGGCGGAAACTGCTCGACCCGGCAGTGTTCGATGACTGTGCCCGCCAGTTGGTGGCAACGGCGCCGTGGCTGGACGGGCGTGCCGAGCCGATCACCGGCGACGTGCACGTGATGGCAGGTCTGTTGAACCGGTGGCGCGAGTACGTGGTCGACGGCGTGCCGGTGGCCACCGGTGTGATTCCGGTCGGTGATGCCGTGCTGTGCACCAACCCGCTGTACGGACGAGGCTGCAGCATCGCTTTCTGGGGTGCGAACCTGCTGGCGCAGGCCTTCGGCGCGCACCCCGGCGACGTGCGGGCGATGGCCGTTGCGTACGACTCGGCGCTGCGCAGCGAGATCTTCCCGTGGTATCGCTCGGGTGTCGAGCAGGATGCCGAGGCACGGCGTGTGTCGGCTGCCCTGCTGAAGGGCGAGGACCCCGACGGCGACACCTCCGACCCGCGCACCCTGATGCGGTCGGTGTTCCGCGACGGATTGCTGCCCGCCATCCGCACCGATTCGGTCGTGCTGCGGGCGTTCTTCCGCGGGCTGAACCTGCTGTCGACGCCCGACTCGTTGATGAAGGACGCCGAGGTGACGAACCGGGTGTTCGCTGCGTGGCAGCAGCGCGATCAGCGTCCGGCAGAGCCGCCGCTCGGGCCGAGGCGTCGGGCTGATCTGCTGGAGCTGTTGCCGGCCTGAGCGCGCCGTCCCCTGAACGTGCGAGTGGGTACTCGCACCTCGGGTGCGAGTACCCACTCGGTCGGTGTTCTGTCACTCGGTTGGGTGGCAGGGACTCGGTTGGGGCCCTATCACTCGGATGGCCCGGTTGGGTGGGCCGGGGGCCCGGGGGCCGGGTCAGTCGACGGCGTCGGCGACCTTGCCCAGCGTGTCGCGTGCGGCCGTCATACCGGGCACGTTGCTGAGCATGGTGTCCTCCACCTTGCTGTCGTCGAGCATGAGGAACAGCACCACGCCGACCACGGCTCCGATCATCGGGAACACGATGAACGCCCACAGCTGCTCGAGGGCACCGGTGCCGCTATCGGCGAACACGGCGGCGCCGAGCGAGCGGGCCGGGTTGACCGAGGTGTTGTCGACCGGGATCGAGATGAGGTGGATGAGCGCCAGGGTGATGCCGGCGGCCAGGCCGCCCATGCCCGGGGCGAAGCCCTTCGTCGTGGTGAACAGCACCACCAGCACCAGCAGTGCGGTGAGCACGATCTCGACCACGATCGCCGAGCCGAGGCCGAAGTAGTCGCCCGACCAGAGGTTGGCGGCGAACTGCCCGCGCTCGAAGCCTTCCTGACCGCTGGCGATGCCGAGGATGATCGCGCCACCGGCGACGGCGCCGATGACCTGACCGATCCACGCGTTCACCGCGTGCTTGGAGTTGATCTTCTTGGCCAGCAACAGACCGAGCGTGACGGCCGGGTTGATGTGGCAGCCGCTGATCGGTCCGATGGCGTAGGCCATGATGAGCAGCGAGAACCCGAAGGCCAGCGAGACGCCCAGGATGCCGACCGCCCCGCCGGCCAGGATGGCCGTACCGGGTCCGCCGATCATGAGCACTGCCGTACCGACCAGCTCTGCTGCAAGGATGCGGGAGTTGTTCTGTGTGTCCATGGTCACAACGCTAAGCTCTCGTGCATTCGTGAAGCGCGGATACCAACGCCGAGCGACCGCTGCTGACGCCCGCTACCGTCTCGTGGCATGGCACCCCGTGGTCGCAGCGAAACGGTGTTGGTCACCGTGGTCGACGGTGACGCGCGCTCTCGCCGGCCCGACGAACTGATCGTCGAGGAGCCGATGACAGTGCAGCTCGACGGCACCACCGTCAGCACCACGATGCGCACGCCGGGGCACGACTACGAGTTGGCCGTGGGTTTCTGCCTCACCGAGGGTCTGCTCGCGGGCACGCCGGTGACCGGTGTGCGCTACTGCGCGAACGGCTCGGCGGCGGGCAGCGAGTTCAACGTGGTGACGGTGGAGACGGGTGGCCGTGCCCCGGCGCCACGGCCGCGGCTGGGCAACACCACCAGCAGTTGCGGGCTGTGCGGCAACGATGCGATCGACGAACTGTGCGACCGGCTGCAGCCGCTGCCGCCCACCGAACCGATCCCGCTCGACGTGCTGCGCGCCGTGCCCGACACGGTGCTGCGTGGGCAGGACCTGTTCGATGCCACCGGCGCCGTGCATGCAGCCGCGGCGTTCGACCGCGACTGCAACGTGCTGCTGATCCGCGAAGACGTCGGCCGCCACAACGCGGTCGACAAGGTGGTGGGGCGCATGCTGCTCGACGGCCACCTGCCTGCGACGGGCCTGGGGCTGTTCGTCAGCGGACGCGCAAGTTTCGAACTCGCCCAGAAGGCCTGGGCCGCCGGGTTCGCGGCGCTCGTGGCCGTCAGCGCGCCGACGGCGCTGGCCGTGCAGACGGCTCGGCGCGCCGGCCTGACGTTGGTCGGCTTCGTGCGCAACGGCCGCTGCAACGTGTATTCGCCCGAACGCTTGGGCCCCTGACCACTCGACGGGCGTAGCCTTGCGGACATGAGTGATCCGATCAGCCCCTCGGTGGGGCGCGCCGTCCTGCACCTGTTCTGCAAGCCGACCCCGCTGTTCGACGGGGAGGCCGTGGTGGCCGCCGTGAAGGATGCACAGGCCAACGGTGTGCAGGTCGTGACGGTGAGCATGCTCGGTCACAAGTGCGACGCCGCGGTGATGGCGATGCACGCCGACTGGCGGGAACTCCGGTCGCTGCAGAGCGGCCTGCAGCGCGCCGGGCTGGAGGTGGTCGACAGTTACGTCAGCCTGACCGAGGCATCCGAGTATGCGAAGGGCCTGCCGCAGGAGATGATCGACGCGCGGCTCTACCCCGAGATTCCCCCCACGGCGCACCACATGCCGGCGTGGTGCTTCTACCCGATGTCGAAGCGGCGCGAAGGCCATGCCAACTGGTTCACCCTGCCCTACGACGAGCGCAAGGAACTGATGCACGAGCACGGCACCAGTGGCCGCAAGTTCGCCGGCAGGGTGGTGCAGTACGTCACCGGTTCGGCCGGTCTCGACGACTTCGAGTGGGGAGTCACGTTGTTCGCCACCCACCCCGATGTGCTGAAGGAAGTGGTCTACACGATGCGCTTCGACCGTGCCTCGGCGCTCTATGGCGAGTTCGGAGCGTTCTACACCGGCTACGTGGTGGCGGTTGAGGACTTGGTGCAGTCGCTGTGACGGCGGGGCGGCGTCAGTCGCTGCCCACCACGAGATAGCCACTGGTGACGTCGCGGCCGTTGGCGTCGAAGCCGAACCGTTCGAACGTGGCCGACGACGGGGCACCCTCGATGTCGAGGGCGATGACGCCATCCGGCCCGTCGTAGTCGACGTTGCGACCCTGCTCCATCACGGTCATGCAGGTGATGAAGTCACGGCACGTCTGGCCCCCCTCGCTCACGGCCGGAACGCTCGCAGCCACGGTGAACGGGTTGTCGGAATCGGCGGCCTGCGCGGCGAGCGCGATGAGGTTGACGCAGTCGTAGGCGTTGACCGCGAAGAGGCCGGTGGCCTCGGGATCGGAGGCGCGAAGATCGGCGAGGAACTCATCGCTGCGGGGATATGCGAGCGGCGAGACCCCGGTGATCCGGGCGAGGACGTCTCGGGTCAGGCGGGCCGTTGCCGCATCGGGCCGGCGCATTGCGTCGTTCACGACGTAGAGGGGTGCACGGCCGTCGACTGCCTCGTCGACCGCGGCGATCAACGCTGGCCCGGTCACCCCGTCGGCGACCACGACGACCAGTTCGGGCTTCGCCGCCACCACGGTGGCGACTGCCGCCTCGATCGAGTCGGCGTCGGCGAGGAAACCGGCGTCGCCGAGCACACTGGTGCCGTTCGCCCGCAACGCCGACTCGACGACATCGGCGAACGGTCGGCCGTAGGCATCGTCGAGATAGGCGACGAACGCGGTGCGTGCCCCTGATTCCTCCGTCACCCGCGCCAAGGCCGTCGCCTGCAGCGAATCACTGGGAACGGTGCGCAGCAGCAGGCCGTTGTCGGGGTAGGCATCGAGCGACAGGGCCGATGCGGTGGGCGAGCACGTGAGCACCTCGTTCTCGACGGTGACGCCGAGCGTTCCGAGCAGGGTGGTCGACGAGGTGGGTCCGATGATCGCATCGACCCCCTGCTGCACGAGGGTCTGCACCGAGACCAAGGCATCGGCGGCCGTCGCGCCTTCCTCCTGCAGCACGATCTGCACCGGTTCGCCCAGCACGCCGCCGATCGAGTTGATCTCGCTGACGGCCAGGTTCACGGCGGCTCGCATCGATTCCCCCAACTCGGGCGCCACACCACCGCGAGGCAGCACCGCACCGAGCAGCAAGGAGCCATCGTCCGACGGGGGCACCGTGCTGGCGGCCACGGTGTCGGAGGTTGCCGAAGGGGTGGCGGTGTTGCTGCACGCGGCCAACAGGCCGCCGGCCGACGCGAGCACCGCGACCCAACGAGAGGTGCGCCGCCGCCGTGCCACGCTTCGAGTGTACGACCCCTGCCCGCGCCGAACCCGGCGTTCGTGGACGGGTCGACCACCTGCACGGCCATGGCCTAGGGTCACGGCGTGAGCGACGCCGATCCCGCCGACTTCACTCGCGACCTCATCCGGTGGAGCGAGACGCTCGCGGGCATCGCCCGCACCGGGTTGGGCTTCACCCAGAACCTGTACGAGCGTGAACGGTTCGAGGAAGTGCTGCACGTCGCCGCCGACATCAAGGCGGCCGCCGACGAGGCACTGGAGGTGCGACGCGAGAGTGACCACTTCGTGCAGGAGTGGATGGAATCGATCGGCGAGGGTGTGCCGGGTTACGTGACGCCGAAGGTCGCCGTGGGTGCCGTGGTCGGCAACGACGACGGACAGATCCTGTTGGTGAAGCGGCCCGACAGCGGCGTGTGGTTGTACCCCACCGGATGGGCCGATGTCGGCTACTCGGCCAGCGAAGTGGTGGTGAAGGAGGTGCTGGAGGAAACCGGCATCGAGTGCGAACCGGTGCAGCTGCTCGCCGTGATCGACGGGCAGCGCATGGGGTTCACCAGGTTCGCCATGTACCTGCTGCTCTTCCACTGTCGGGCGACGGGCGGCTCGCTGGTGCCACACCCGCTGGAGACCGACGGACTCGGTTGGTTCTCGCGGGAAGACCTGCCCTTCCCCGTGGCCGGCGCTGACTGGTGGGGCCCGATGGCGTTCGCCGCGATCGATGGCAGCGCGGTGGCCGCAGCGTTCGAGCCGCCGCGTTCGCCCGTGTGGCGCGGCGAGCCGGGCTCGCACTGACGGGTTCCAGCACCCGGCGACCTGCCGTCGCCGTTCACCGGTCGCCGGTGGTGTCCTCCGGGCCCTGGTTGCGCAGGAACTGCTCGACCTCGAGCATCAACTCGTCGGGGTCGAGCGCGATCTCGATGTCGTCCGCAGCCTCGCCGCCGACGGTGTCGTCGTCATCGTCATCGTCGTCGTGGTCGTCGTAGTCGAAGATGCCGTCGTCGTCGAGGTCGCCGTCGTCGGCCATCGATTCCAGTCGGTTGACGTAACCGATCAGGTCGCCGTCGTCGGCCACGAAGTTGCTGACCCGCTGGTCGTAGGCATCGGCCTCGACGCGCAGCCGGGCGACGGGTGCGGGCGTGCCGAGGATCTCGCAGGCACGCTGCACCAGGGCCAGCGCGGCCTTGGGCGACGGCACCTGCGAGGCATAGGCGGGCACGGCGGCCCACAGCGACGCCGAGGGCAGATCGGCCCGGGTGCAGGCATCGTGCAACACGCCCACGATGCCGGTGGGGCCCTCGTAGTTGCTGCGCTGCAGGTCGAACCGGTCGATGAGGTCCTGTTCGGTGGCGGTGCCGATCAACTGCACGGGCCGGGTGTGCGGCACGTCGGCCAGCAGTGCACCGAGGGTGAGCACCATCGAGACGTCGAAGCGCTTCGCAATGCCGATCAGTTGCTCGGTGAAGAGGCGCCAGCGGAGGGCGGGTTCGGGCCCGAGCACGAGGATGACGTCGCCACCCGGGGTGCTGACGTGCCACGCGCCGACGGTGGGCCACACGATGGTGCGCTGCCGCTCGGGCGTGAGCCGCACGTGCGGTCGTACCGTGGCGAAATCGGTGAACTCCTCGGGGTCGATCTCGGCGAGCGCGCTCGCGCCCCACGACTCGACGAGGTGACGAACGCTCGTGCTGGCGGCATCGCCTGCGTCGTTCCAGCCGGTGAAGGCGGCGATGAGCATCGGTCGCCGCAGAGCGGGTTCGGCGAGCCAGCGCACGTGGTCCATCGCCGTGAATCTACCGGCGACGAGTCGGTTCTTCCCCGTGACCCGCCGACCGAATCCCCCGCCGGGTGGGACGTTGGACCCTGTGGTGGCAGCGGTGCGACCGCGCAGGATGACACCATGAGAGTGCGGCACCGAGCATCGTTCGCGGCATCCGCCGAGGCCGTGTTCGACGCGCTCACCTCGCCCGATCCCATCGTGGCCAAGTACCGCCACTTCGGCCACCTCGACATCCGTATCGTCGAGCACCGCGAGCAGTTCGGGGTGGTCATCGTGCATTCGCGCCGCGAGGTGCCGACCGCCGTCCCCGACTTCGCGCTGCGGTACTTCCGCCCGATGACGGTGGTGGAGGAACACCAGGAATGGGATCCGCTGCAGGCCGACGGTTCGCGGCGGGGCACCTGGCAGGTGACGGCGAGGGGGGTGCCCGTGACGGCCGGCGGGGTGCAGCGTCTGGTGCCGGTCGATGCCGACGTCACCGAGTGGCTGGTGGAGGGCGAGGTGGTGTGCCCGATGCCGGGTGAACAGACCCGGCTCGCGGAGATGGTGCGGGCCGACATCGAGCGTCAGCTGGCGGAGGGCCAACGTTTCATCGCGGAGCAGCTCGTGCACCGATCGGGCGTGGCCCGGGCCGACCGTTCCCGATCAGAACTGGGGTAGCACCACGTAGGCCTCGCCGCCACCGCCGGCGATCACGTCGTCGAGCCAGTTGCCCTCGTACACATCGTTCGGACCCTGCATCAGGTCGTTCTCCGCGGCACCCTCGGGTGTGGTGACCAGCGTCCACGCCTGGCGCTTGTACGTCCAGTTGGTGGGGTAGAGGCGGTGGGCCTCGCGCCACCAGGGCACGGCGGCCTCGGCGCCGACCGTGCGGCGCAGATGCTCACCGAGTTCGAAGCAGGCGGCGGCCCTCGCCTCGTGGTCGCCGCGCGGCTGGCTGCGGGCCACCACCTCGTCGGCCGAGAGCGCGTAGGGCGACTCGCTGCCGCGGTGCGCCCAGTCGACGACCGCCGCCCGGTATTCCTCGCTCACGTCGGGGATGGCCTTCACGACTCGGAACGTGGTGTCGAGTCGTTCGGGCAGCCCCTCGGGAATGTCCATGTCGCGCAGCGGGCTGCGCTCGATGGAGGCGCTCTCCGCGGGCCGCACGATCGTGCCCGTCTCGTCGATCCACACGGCCAT
>JBJTXX010000240.1:0-2619 GCA_046082485.1 Actinomycetota bacterium | reverse complement strand
TCAACAACTTCGGCACGCTCCTCATCTCTGGCGGCTGCGACACCGCCTCGATCGCCGCCGACAGCACGTCCGGCTTCATCACCATGCCGGCGCCGCCGCCGAAGGGCGTGTCGTCGACGGTGCGGTGCACGTCGCTGGTGTGGTCACGGGGGTCGTGCAGGCGCAGGTCGAGCAGGCCCGAGCCACGGGCCTTGCCGAGCAGGCTCTCGCCGCAGAACGCGTCGACGAGGCCGGGGAAGATGGTGAACACGTCGATGCGCATCGTTCTGCCATCCTACGAGGCGTGATCTACCACCTCACCGAGCCCGAGCGCTGGCAGCGCAGCCTCGCCGACGGTGTGCACACCGGCAGCACCCGCGGCGTCGAGTTGGCCGACGAGGGTTTCATCCACTGCAGCACCGCAGGGCAGTGGCCGGCAGTCCGCCGCATGTTCTACGCCGACGTCGACCCGCTGCTGTTGCTGCACGTCGACGAGGCACTGCTCGATGCGCCGGTCGTGTACGAACGCATCGGTGACGCACCGGCCGACTTCCCCCACGTGTACGGGCCCATCCCGCTGCACGCCGTGGTGCAGGTGGAGGAATTGGGGGCCTGAGCCCTCAGGCGTCGAGGTCGAACAGGCCGTCGGGCGGGTCGATGAGAATGCGGCCGGGTTCGGCCGACACCACGAACACCATCGGCACCAGAGCGCCCGATTCCAGCTCGAGCAGGTCGTGCGCGGGGTTGGCCACCACGGCCGTGCACCGTCCGTGTGGCTGACCGGCGGTGTCGAGCACTTCGCACCCGATCAACTGGTGCACGTACATGCCGCCTTCCGGGGCGGGAAGCGCCTCGGCACGCAGCGGCAGGTTCACCAGTGCCTCGGCGGCGGTGCGGTCGGGCACCCCCTCGAAGTGCACCAACCAGCGGGTTCCGGCGGGCCGGGCACTGGCGACCGTCAGCCAGCGGCTGCCCGCCTGCACCCGGGCGCCGACGGCGAGCCGTTCGGTGCGGTCGGTGATGAGGTCGACGTACAGGTCGCCGCGAACACCGTGGGGCCGGCCGGTGCGGCCGACTTCCAACAGGTCGTGCTCGGACGGCACCGGTTCAGGCGACCCGGGGCTCAATCGACGAAGTCGACGTCGACCTCGGCGCCGTCACGCACGGCAGCGGCCCGCACCACGGTGCGGATGCTCTGCGCAGTGCGGCCGCGGCGGCCGATGACCCGGCCGAGGTCGCCGGGGCCCACCGTCACCTCGAGGCGCACGCGCCCCTTGGCCTCGGAGGAATCGACGGCGACGGCATCGGGCGCGTCGACGATGGAGCGCACCACGTGCATGAGCACGGCCGTGGCCGTGGGGGCCAGCTGGTCGCTCACGGTCACTTCTTGGCGCGGGCGGCGCTGAACTCGCCCCAGGCGCCCGAGATCTCGAGCAGCTTCTTGACGCGCTCGGTGGGCTGGGCGCCGTCGAGCAGCCACTTCACGGCCTTCGCGTTGTCGACGTTGAGTGCCGACGGCTCGGTGCGCGGGTTGTAGGTACCGACGATCTGGATGAAGCGGCCGTCACGCGGGGAACGGCTGTCGGCCGCCACGATGCGGTACTGCGGCTGCTTGGTCTTGCCCACCCGGGTGAGGCGCAGCTTCACTGCCATGAGACGAGGTGCTCCTTCGAACTACGAACTCGGAGAGGTTATCAATTGAATCCCGGGAAGCCACCCGGCAGTCCGGGCATCCCGGGCGCACCCCCGGGCAGTCCGGGCATCCCGGGCGGGAACCCGATGCGGCCGGGCTTGCCCTTCTTGCCCTTCTTGCCGGGGCGAGGCGCCATCGCACCCATGCGCTTCATCATCTTCTGCATCTCGCTGAACTGCTTCACGAGACGGTTCACGTCGCCCACGGTGGTGCCGCTGCCGAGGGCGATGCGGTTCCGGCGACTGCCGTTGATGATCTCGGGGCGACGGCGCTCCTCCGGTGTCATGCTGCGGATGATCGCCTCGACCGGCTTGAGTTGGTCGTCACCGATCTGGGCGCCCTTCAGTTCCTTCGGCATGCCCGGCATCATCCCCATCAGGTTGCCGAGCGGGCCCATCTTCTTCAGGGCCTGCATCTGCTCGAGGAAGTCCTCGAGGGTGAACTCGCCCTCGAGCATCTTCTCGGCGGCCTTCTCGGCCTGGTCCTTCTCGAAGACCTTCTCGGCCTGCTCGATCAGCGAGAGCACGTCGCCCATGCCGAGGATTCGGCTGGCCATGCGGTCGGGGTGGAACTGCTCGAACTCGGTGAGCTTCTCGCCCGTGCTGGCGAAGGCGATCGGCCGGCCGATCACTTCCTTCACGCTCAGCGCCGCACCGCCTCGGGCGTCGCCGTCGAGCTTCGACATGATCACGCCGTCGATGGCCAGCGTGGCGTGGAACGCCTCGGCCACGCCCACGGCGTCCTGGCCGGTCATCGCGTCGATCACGAGGAACGTGTAGTGCGGGTCGATGGTGGCGCTGATCTGGCGCACCTGCTCCATCATCTCGGCATCGATGGCCAAGCGGCCGGCGGTGTCGACGATCAGCACGTCCTTGCCCAGACGACGGGCTTCCTCCAGACCCCGGCGCGCCGTCGTGACCGGGTCACCGGGCTCGCTGAAAACCGGC
>JBJTXX010000239.1:0-18014 GCA_046082485.1 Actinomycetota bacterium | reverse complement strand
CGGCACGCAGGGCGGGCAGAACCACCGCAAGAAGGACCGCCTGTTCGAACTGGCCGCCGAACTGAGCCTGCCGGTGGTGTTCTTCACCGAGGGGGGCGGCGGCCGCCCCGGCGACACCGACATGATGGGTGTCAGCGGCCTCGACTGCCTGGCGTTCATGTACTTCGCGGAGCTGTCGGGAAGGGTGCCCCTCGTCGGAATCAATGCCGGTTACTGCTTCGCCGGCAACGCCGCCATCCTCGGCTGTTGCGACGTGGTGATCGCGACCTCCGACAGCAACATCGGCATGGGTGGCCCGGCGATGATCGAGGGTGGTGGCCTGGGCGTGTTCGAGCCCACCGAGATCGGCCCGATGTCCGTGCAGCAGTCGAACGGTGTGGTCGACATCTCGGTGCCCGACGAGGCGGCCGCCGTCGCCGCGGCCAAGCAGTACCTCGGCTACTTCCAGGGGCGCACCGACGACTGGGGCTGCGCCGACCAACGCGAACTGCGCCATGTGATCCCCGAGGACCGCAAGCGCGGGTACGACGTGCACCGCGTGATCCAGGGCCTGTTCGACACCGGCAGCGTGCTGGAACTTCGGCGCGACTTCGGCCTCGGCATGGTGACCGTGCTCGCAAGGGTGGAGGGCAGGCCGGTCGGGGTGGTGGCGAACAACCCGTCGCACCTCGCCGGCGCCATCGACAGCGACGGCGCCGACAAGGCGGCCCGCTTCCTGCAGTTGTGCGACGCGTTCGACATCCCGGTGGTGACCCTCGTCGACACGCCGGGGATGATGGTGGGGCCCGAGGTCGAGAAGACCGCACTCGTGCGCCACTGCACGCGCCTGTTCGTGACCGGCGCCAACATCAGCGTGCCGATGATCAGCGTGGTGCTGCGCAAGAGCTACGGCCTTGGTGCGCAGGCGATGATGGGCGGCAGCACCAAGGCCCCGTTGGCCTGCGTGGCGTGGCCCACGGGCGAGTTCGGCGGCATGGGGCTGGAGGGTGCGGTGCGACTCGGGTACCGCAACGAACTCGCGGCCATCAGCGACCCCGATGAGCGTGAGCGCACGTTCCAGCAGATGGTGGGTCGGATGTACGAGGTGGGCAAGGCGGTGAACGTCGCCAGTCACTTCGAGATCGACGATGTCATCGACCCGGCCGACACCCGCCGCTGGATCTCGGCCCTGCTGACGGCCGCCCCCGCACCCGCGCCGCGCACCGGCAAGAAGCGCCCCAACATCGACACCTGGTAGGAGAACATCCATGAAGATCGACGAGATCGAGTTTCGAGTCATCGAGGTGCCGTACCGCGCACCGTTCCGCACCAGTTTCGGTGAGGAGGCCGGCAAGCACTGCATCATCGCCACGGTGCGCAGCGAGGGCGTGGAGGGCTACGGCGAGAGCGTGATGGACGTGCTGCCCGCCTACCGCGAGGAGAACCTTGTCGGTGCGCTGAACCTGTTGCGGCAGGCGTTCGGCCCCGAACTGTTGCAGCACGGCTGCGGGCACCCCTCGGAGGTGGCAGCCCGCTGGGCCCACTGGCGTGGCAACCCGATGGCCAAGACCACGCTGGAGCTTGCGGTGTGGGACTGCTATGCCCGCCAACAGGGCGTGCCGCTGCGCACGTTGCTGGGTGGCGAACGCACCGAGATTCCCGTGGGCGCGTCGCTGGGCATCAACGAGCCCGCGCCCACCGTCGAGAACGTGCGTCGCCATGTCGAGCAGGGCTACAAGCGGGTGAAGCTGAAGATCGAGCCGGGCTGGGACATCGATCAGCTCGAGGCCGTGCGCGCCGAGTTCCCTCACATCGAACTCACGGTCGACGCCAACTCGGCCTACACGCTCGAGATGATGCCGGCGCTGCGCCGCATCGACGAGTTCGACCTGCACTACATCGAGCAGCCACTGCACTGGGACGACATGGTCGACCACGCGAAGTTGGCCCGTGAACTGACGACCATGATCTGCCTCGACGAGACCCTGACCTCGCCGGCCCGTGTGCGGGCCTCGCTCGACCTCGGAGCCTGTGCCGTGGTGAACGTGAAGGTCGGCCGCGTCGGTGGGCTGCAGGCGGTGCGCGAGATCCATGACCTGTGCGTGGAGCGCGAGGTGCCGATGTGGTGCGGCGGGATGCTCGAGACCGGCATCGGTCGCGCCCACAACATCCACCTCGCCACCATGCCCGGCTTCGTGTTCCCCGGTGACACGGCCTCGGCCAGTCGCACCTACGCCCGCGACATCGTCGAGCAGCCGCTTGAGACCACCGACGGCATCATGCCGGTGCCCGCGGGCGCTGGCATCGGTGTGACGCTCGACCGGGCCTTCCTCGACGAGGTGACGCAGTCGGTGGAGACACTGCGGTGACGGTGGAGTTCCGGGTGCTGCGCACCGCCGACGAGTTGGCGGTGATGCCCGACTTCGAGGAACTGGTCTGGGGCGGTGAGGACGACAGGGTGTCGGTCAACATGCTCGTGGCCGTGGTGGTCGAGGGCGGTGTGGCGATCGCCGGGTTCGAGGGCGACACCGTGGTGGCCACGGCGTTCGGCTTTCCCACCCGTGACCCCCACGTGCTGCACTCGCACTACATGGCCGTGCACCCCGACCGTCGGCAGCAGGGCCTTGCCGAGGCGATCAAGCGACGTCAGGCCGAATGGTGTCTCGACAACGGCTACACCGCCATGCGCTGGACCTTCGACCCGCTGCAACTCACCAACGCCCACCTCAACCTGAACAAGCTCGGCGCGATGGGCGTGCACTACCACGTGAACCACTACGGCTCGCTGGGTGGCATCAACGGCTCGCTGCCCAGCGACCGACTGACCGTGTTGTGGCACCTCGACCGGCCGCGGCCGACCTTCGCCGAGCACCATGTGGTGCGGGTGCCGCCGGTGACCCCGGCCGAGATCGCCGCGTCGGCGGCGCAGGCCTACGAGGCCCGCCTTGCCGTGCGCGATGCGTTGGCGCCACATCTCGACAGCGGCTGGCTGGTGTCGGGCGTCGACCGGCTGGAACGCACCTACACGTTGTCGCGCTGACCGCGCACCTCGGCGGCGAGGTCGGGGAAGACCTTGGCCACCTTGGCGCCGAGCCAGTCACCGTACGTGCCCGTGAGGTCGCGAAGGTTGGCGCGGTCCCAGCGCTGCTGGGAGTCGAGCGGGGTGACCCACTCGTCGTCGAAGTGCAGGGGGCGCACCTCGGCGTCCCAGCCCGGATCGAGGAAGAACGGCAGCGAGTAGCGGTCGTGACCGGCATGGTTGCGCACGCGGTGCGGGGTGCTGCGGTAGCGGCCGCCGGTGACGCGGTCGAGCATGTCACCGAGGTTGCAGATCACGAGGTCGGCGTCTGCCGGGGCGGGGGTCCAGCCGGTAGGGCCCTTCACCTCGAGCCCGGGCGTGCCGTCGGTGACGAGCAACGTGAGCAACCCGTAGTCGGTGTGCTCGCCGACACCCCAGGTGCCGGTGTCGCCTTCGGGGTGGGGTGGGTAGCGGAAGATGCGGAACAGGGGAGTGGGCGTTGCGGTGAGTGCCTGTCGGAAGTGGTCGGCCGGCAGGCCGAGGCCCGTCGCCATGAGGGCGAGCAGGCGCTGCCCGAGCACCTCCATCGCGGCCATCCAGCGGGTGACGAGTTGTGCCATGCGCTCGGGTCGCGGCGGCCACAGGTTCGGGCCGTGCATCGGGCGAGGGTCCGTCGGCAGTTCGGCGCCGTAGTAGTAGCCCTCCTTGCGGTCGGGGACACCGGAGGTCAACTCGCCACCGAGAGGGAACCAGCCCCGCCATGCGGGCCCTGCGCTGGCCATCGAGACCCTTTCCTTCTCGGCGTCCGGCAGCGCGAAGAACTCGGCGGCGCAGCCCATCACCTCATCGCGCAGCGGCCGCAGTTCGGAGGGCAGTGGCACCGCGAAGAAGCCGAGGGTGCGGCACGCATGGTCGATGCGCTCCGGAGCCTCGAATGTGTCAGGGTCGATGACAGCGAGTCCGTCCACCGCACCAGCGTAGGTGGCAGACTCGGGCCTCGTGACGGCGACTCAACTCATCGTGGTCGCCGTGGCCGTGCTCACCGCGGCGTTCGTGCAGGTGATCGCCGGGTTCGGCTTCGCACTGCTGTCGATGCCGATCATGACGCTGGCTGTGCCCGTCAAGGAAGCGGTGGTCGTGAGCACCCTGTTGGGCATGCTGAGCACCACGTGGCAGGCGGTGCACCTGCGCGAACAGGCCGAACGACCACTCGTCAAGCGCCTCGTGTTCGGCGCCTGTGTGGGCATGCCGTTGGGTCTGTTCGTGCTCACCGTCGTCAGCGACACCTCGCTGCGACTGGTGCTGGGCATCGCCGTGTTGGTGGCCACCGCGCTGCTGGTGTCGCCGATCAACTTCTCCGCCGTGCGTCCATCGTTCGACGTGGGTGTGGGGTTCGTGAGCGGGGTGCTGAACACCTCGCTCAGCACCAACGGCCCGCCGTTGGTGTTCGGCCTGCAGGCCCGCCGGCTCGACCCGGCGCCGTTCCGCGCCACCATCTCGGTGACGTTCGCGATCTGCAACATCGTCGGCCTGTTCCTGTTCATCGTTCGCGGACTGGTGCACGCCGACGGATTGAAGGCCGCTGCGATCGCGCTGCCCGCGTGGGCCATCGGGCAGGGCATCGGCTGGCCGGTGCGCAAGCACCTGCACGGCGACCGGTTCCGCAGACTGGTGCTGGCACTGCTGTTCCTGGCCGGTGTGAGCACGATCGTGTTCGCCGTGCTGTGAGGTGTGCGAGGCTTCGCCCGTGACCCCGAACGGCCCGCGCAACATGGTGGTGGTGCTGCTCGACTCGCTGAACCGGCACATGCTGGGCTGCTATGGCGGCACCCAGTTCCTCACCCCCAACCTCGACCGCTTCGCCGCTCGACGGGCCACCCGCTTCACCCGTCACGTGACCGGCTCGCTGCCGTGCATGCCGGCGCGCCACGACATCCTGTGCGGGGCGCTCGACTTCCTGTGGCGGCCCTGGGGGTCGATCGAACTCTGGGAGCAGCCGATCACCGCCGACCTGCGCGAGCAGGGCGTGCTGACGATGCTGGTGACCGACCACCCGCACCTGTTCGAGACGGGCGGCGAGAACTACCACACCGACTTCGGTGCATGGGATTACGTGCGCGGCCACGAGGGCGACCCGTGGCGAACGTGGCTGGACCCGAGTTGGGTGGGCGTGCCCGAGCCCGCCGCAACGGGTGACTGGTACCTCCGCCGCCGGTTCGGCGACAGGGCCCCGCACATCGATCGCGCCTACGACCGGACGCGTACGTACTTCCGCGCCGAAGCCGATTACCCGGGGCCGCGCACCATGCAGGCTGCTGCGGACTGGGTGGCGGGCGCCGCGGTGCACCACCACGACCGGCCGTGGCTGCTGTTCGTCGACGAGTTCGACCCACACGAGCCCTTCGACACCCCCGAACCGTGGCAGGGCCGCTACGAGGACACCCCGTGGGAGGGCGAGCGCCTGATCTGGCCGCCCTACGTGGTGGGTGGGGTGTCGGCCGGCCACCTGTCCGGAGCCGAGGCGCGGCACATCCGGGCCAACTACGGCGCGAAGTTGTCGATGATCGACGCCTGGTTCGGTCGACTGGTCGCGGAACTGGACCGTCATGACCTGTGGGACGACACGGCGGTCATCGTGTGCACGGACCACGGTCACTACCTCGGCGACGAGCGCGGCGGCGCCGACCTGTGGGGCAAGCCGCTCGTGCCGCAGTTCGAGCCCTTGGGGCACACGCCACTGCTGATCCACTGGCCCGGGGTGCAGGGCGGAGGCACGTGCGACGCGCTCACCACGGCAGTCGACCTGCACGCCACCATTGCCGATGCGTTCGGGGTGGAACCCCAGCACCGCACACACGGCCGGTCTCTCGTGCCCGTGCTGCAGGGTGCTGCCGACGGCGTGCGGGACTGGGCCGTCGGCGGCGTGTTCGGCAACTGGGTGCAGGTCACCGATGGCCGCTTGAAGTATGCGCGTGCGCCAGAAGGCGACAACTTCCCGCTCAGCATGTGGAGCAACCGCTGGAGCACGATGCCGGTGCACGTGAAGGGCCTGCGCGAACTGCCGCGACCCGACGGCCGTGCGTGGCTGGACCACATGCCCGGCAGCGAGGTGCCGGTGATCCGACAACCGTTCCAGCCCGGCGATGCGCTGCCGTTCTGGGTGGGCGGTGGGGCACACGTCGGCAAGCACCACCTCTACGACCTCGAACTCGACCCCGACGAACGCGAGAACCGCGTGGGCGAGCGCGCCGAACGGCAGATGCTCGACCTGGTGCGGGCGGCCCTCACCGACCTGCAGGCGCCCGACGAGCAGTTCGAACGGCTGGGCCTGTAGGGCCTAGTGCCCGAACGCGGTGAGCCATTGCTCCTTCGACCGTGGGCGGAACACGTAGTTCGCCTCGCGGATCGCGTCGATCGTGGCGCTCGACGGCACTGAGTAACGGTGCCCCGGGTACACGATCGTCCCGTCGGGCATGCCCGCAAGCGTCTGCAGGCTGTCGTACATGGCGGCGGGGTCGCTGCCGGGGAAGTCGGTTCGGCCGCACCCCTCGAGGAAGAGGGTGTCGCCGCTGACCAGACGGCCGTCGACGTGAAAGCACTGGCTGCCGGGCGTGTGACCGGGGGTGTGCACCAGACGGATCTCGATGTCGCCCACCTTCACCACGTCGCCGCCGTCGTGTGCGACGAGTTGGTCCTCGCCCAGACCACTGGTGCGCATCACCCACGGCACCTCCGCACGCTGCACGTGCACCGGGCAACTGCACCGTTCCAGCAGGCGGGCAGCGCCATCGATGTGGTGGCCCATCATGTTGCCGCCGATGTGGTCGGCATGGAAGTGGGTGGCCAGCACGCCGGTCACCTGCATCCCGTCGGCCTCGACGCGGTCGATGAGTTCGTCGACGGCGTACGCCGGGTCGACGAGCACGCACTCGCGGGTCTGCCGGTCCCCGATGAGGTAGACGAAGTTCACCATCTGCTGGGCGATCGGGTCACCGACCGCGAAGTCGCGCCCGGAGAGCAACTGCTGAAAGTACAGACGGTCGTCGGCCATGGCGGCCACGCTATTCGTCGGAGCGCAGCAACGGCATCACCAGTTCGGCGAACCGTCGGCACTCGTCGAGGTGCGGGTAGCCGCTGAGGATGAACGTGTGGATGCCCATGGCGCGGTACCCGCGGATCTTGTCGGCCACCTGCTGTGGGTCACCGACGATGGCGGCACCGCAACCGCTGCGGGCCCGACCGATGCCGGTCCAGAGGTTCGGCTCGACGAAGCCGTCGTCGTCGGACGACTCGCGGAGTTCGGCCTGGGCGCGCACCCCTGTCGACGCACTGTCGAGCGAATGCGCTCTGATGGCGTCACCCACTGCGGGGTCGAGCGCGGCGATGAGGTGGTGAGCGGCGGCACGTGCCTCGGCCTCGGTGGGTCGCACCACGACGTGCACCCGGTAGCCGAAGCGAAGTGTGCGGCCGTGTGCGGCGGCCCGCCGTTGCATGTCTGCGATGGTGTCGCGGACACCCTGCTCGGTGTCGGGCCACATCAGGTAGACATCGGCCTGCTGCGCGGCGACCTCGCGTGCCTCGTCGCTGAGACCGCCGAAGTACAGCGGCGGGCAGCTGCCGTTGGTGGTCCGCAGCCGCGGCGGGTCGAGATGCAGCCGCACCCACTCGCCGTCGGACTGCAGGCGTTCGCCGTCGAGCAGGGTGCGAAGTGCATGCATGTGTTCGAGCGTTCGCTGGTAGCGGGGGCCACCCGCCAGTGACTCACCCGGCAGTTCGCTGGAGATGATGTTCACCACCATCCGGCCGCCGAGCAGTTGGTCGAGGGTGGCCAGTTGGCGGGCTAGCTGCGGCACCCAGAGCTCGCCCATGCGCACCGCGACGATCGGACGGATGCGCGTGGTGCGTGCGGCCATCGCCGCGGTGAAGGCAACGGTGTCGATGCCGAGGGCATAGCCGGAGGGCATGAGGATGCTGTCGAAGCCCAGTCGGTCGGCAGCCTCCACGATCTCGCCGCAGTGCTGCGGACTGCTGAGCAGCGCGGCGTTCGGCACGCCGAGTTGCTCGTAGTCGTCGTCGCACAGGGCGGCGAACCACGCTAGTTCGAGCGGTTCGGTCACGGCAGCGGAACGCCCTCCGAGGCCTGCACGATGCCGTAGACCTCGGCACGCGACAGGCGCACCTTGGCGGCCTGCATCGCCTCGGCGACACGGTCGACCTGCTGCGTGCCGATGATGGCAACCGGCGCCGACGGGTGGGCGAGCACGAAGGCGAGCGCCACCACGGTGCGGCTGACACCTCGCAGCGATGCCACCTCGTCGAGCGCGGTGATCAACTCGGGCCGCAGGTCGTCGCCCGTCGCGAGCCGGCCGCCGGCGAGCGGGCTCCATGCCAGCACCGTCGTGCCCTGCTGCATGGCGAGGTCGAGTGTGCCGTCGCGCATCGGTGCGGTGCATGCGGCCGAGAACTCGGGCTGCGTGCTGGCGAGCGGGAACGGCAGGTGCGCCTGAAGGGCCTGGGTCTGGGCGGGCGTGTGGTTCGACACACCGACCTCGCGCACCAGTCCGCGTTCGCGCAGCGAGGTGAGCGTCGCGGCCGCCTCGGCCGGGTGCGTGAACATGTCGGGCCGATGCACCTGGTAGAGGTCGACGTGATCGACGCCGAGGCGGCGCAGCGATGCCTCGCATGCGTCGGTCAGCGCATCGGCACTGCTGTCGTAGGGCACACCGGGGATGATGCCGCCCTTGGTGGCGAGCACCATGCGGTTGCGCAGGCCGGGTCGGGCGCGCAGCACTTCGCCGAGTCGTTCCTCGCACGTGCCGAAGCCGGTGCCGCCCCAGTCGAGTCCGTAGACATCCGCGGTGTCGACGAGGTTGCAGCCCATGTCGACCGCGGCCTCCACCAGGGTCGCCGCCTCGGAGGTGGACGGTGTGGTGAGCCGCCAGCAGCCGAAGCCGATGGGGCCGACATCGAACGATCCGATACGGCGGTGGGGTTCGTGGGCAGCCATCGGACGTACGCTATCCATCCATGACGGGGCCCCTCCGCTACGGCATCATCGGCACGGGCATGATGGGCACCGAGCACATCGCCAACATCGCCCACCTCGATGGCGCCGTGGTCACCGCGATCAGTGACCCCCATCCCGAGAGCCGTGACTGGGCGCAACTGGCGGTCGGTGTCGACACCTCACTGCAGCGCTTCGACGACCACCGCGAACTGCTCGCCTCGGGTCTGTGCGACGCGGTGGTGATCGCCTCCCCGAACCACACGCACCACGGCATCCTGCTCGACGTGCTGGCCACACCCCACCACGTGCTGGTCGAGAAGCCACTGTGCACCACCGTGGCCGACTGCCGCTCCGTGCGGCGCGTCGCCGACGAGCACGCCGAACGCTTCCCCGAGCGGGTGATCTGGGTGGGCCTCGAGTACCGCTACATGCCGCCCACCGCCGCCGTGCTGCACGAGGTGCGCAGCGGTTCGGTCGGCGACGTGAGGATGGTGGCCATCCGCGGGCACCGGTTCCCCTTCCTGCGCAAGGTGGGGGACTGGAACCGCTTCAACCGCAACACCGGCGGCACCCTCGTGGAGAAGTGCTGCCACTTCTTCGACCTGATGAACCTGGTCGTGGGTCGCAGGCCGGTGCGTGTGATGGCCAGCGGCGCTCAGGACGTGAACCATCTCGACGAGGTCTACGACGGAGAGGTGCCCGACATCCTCGACAACGCGTTCGTGATTGTCGAGTACGAGGGCGGAGCACGCGGGATGCTCGACCTGTGCATGTTCGCCGAGGCCTCGCGCAACGAGCAGGAGGTGTCGGTGGTGGGGCATCTCGGGAAGGTCGAGGCGCTGGTCACCGAGGGCGTGGTGCGCGTGGGTCGCAGGTCCGATGGCGTCGGCCGCGTCACCGAACGCCCGGTCGACGACGGGTCGGTGCGTCATGTGGGTCTGCACCACGGAGCCTCGTATCTCGAGCACGTCGCATTCCGCGATGCGGTGCAGCAGCGGCGGCCGGCGGCCGTCAACCTCGACGACGGTCTGTGGTCGGTGGCGGTCGGCGAGGCGGCTCACCGGTCGATCGACCTCGGCCGCCCGGTGGAAGTGCACGAGGTGATGTCGTGACCCATCCGCTGCACCACCTCGTGGAGGGCGAACGCATCCTTGTCGGCGGTGACCGTTACGTCACCGTTCCGGCATCGCTGGCCGCGGCGTTCCGGCGCGGCGACCGTCTCGTGGTGGTGCACGAGACGGGCGACCTGCTGCACGTGCCCGAGGCCGACCACGCGCTCGTGACGGGTGCTGTCGGGCAGGCGGTCGATGCGTTCGCTGCCCTCGCCGAGGTCGACGACGACGCAATCTCTGCCTTCTTCGACCGTTTCGCGGGCCTGCTCGCGGATGACACGGCGTTCGCACCCATCGCGGCCGCGAACGAGGCCGACGTGGCGTCGGCCCGTGAACGAGGTCGGCACACCGGTCGACTGCAGTTGTCGCCGGCGATGCGTGCGGGGATGGTGGCCGGCCTGCAGACATGGCGCGATATCCCCACCCGTCGGCGCCAGCACGTGGCCACCGTGCAACACGCGGGCTGGAGGGTCGAGCAGTGGCGCGACCCACTGGGCGTGGTGGGCTTCGTGTTCGAGGGTCGTCCGAACGTGTTCGCCGACGCCACCGGTGTGCTGCGCACCGGCAACACCGTGGTGTTCCGCATCGGCAGTGACGCGCTCGGCACCGCCCGTGCCATCGTGCGGCACGCGCTCGCCCCTGCGTTGACCGGCGCCGGCCTGCCGCCCGGGGCGGTGCAGTTGGTCGACAGCGCAGCGCACGCCGCGGGCTGGGCGTTGTTCAGCGACACCCGTCTGGGCCTCGCCGTGGCGCGGGGTTCCGGTGCAGTGGTGGCGCAATTGGGTGCGGTGGCACGTCAGCACGGGGTGCCCGCCAGCCTGCACGGAACCGGCGGCGCGTGGATGCTCGCCTCCGAGCACGCCGACGCAGCGCGCTTCGCGCAGGTCGTGCGCCACTCCCTCGACCGCAAGGTGTGCAACACGCTGAACGTGTGCTGCATCGTGCGGTCACGAGCCGAGGAATTGGTGCCGCTGTTCCGGTCCGCAGTGCCCGAGGGCACGGTGGTGCACGACGCGCAGCCCGACGACCCCGTGCTGGCCCACGAGTGGGAATGGGACACCATGCCCGAGGTGACGCTGATGGTGGTCGACTCCGCGGAGCACGCGGTGCAGCAGTGCAACCGGTTCAGCCCGCACTTCGTCGCCTCGCTGATCAGCGACGACCCCGCCGAGCACGAGTGGTTCTACGGCGCCGTCGACGCCCCGTTCGTGGGCGATGGGTTCACGCGCTGGGTCGACGGACAGTTCGCCCTCGACCAACCGGAACTGGGACTGTCGAACTGGCAGTCGGGCCGGTTGTTCGGCCGTGGTGGCGTGCTGTCGGGTGACTCCGTGCACACCATCCGCCTACGGGCCGCGGTCAGCGACCCCGGACTGCACCGATGAGGGTCACGCCCACCAACCGGTGACGTCGATCACCAGGTGCGTGTCGGCCGTGCTGCGGATGCACATCGTGCCCATGTCGGACAGCTGCACCTGGATGCCGGTCGCCACCGTGCGGCCACCCGAGAAGTTCACCGACTGGATGAGCGGCTGGGTGCCACAGCCCCAGAGCGTGACCGAGCCAGTGGTACCGGGCGCCACGGCTGCGACGTTCACCGACACCACGGTGGCGTTGGCGGGGATGCCACGCTGACCGGCGAGGGCGAGCGTCTTGGTGGTGTTGGCCGGGAGGGCAGTGCCGCCCATGCCGAGGTTCATCAGCGGGCGCAGCGTCTCGCGGGTGTCGGTGACTCGGGTGGGCGTGGTGGGGATCATCGTGTGCGGCGAGTTCGGCATGAAGTAGCCGAGCACGTCGACCTTCGGGTCGGTGGCCTGCAGGGTGAACAGGCACAGGTCGCCGGACGCCGAGAGCGGCACGATCGCGAGGTTCTGCTTCGTGGTGCCCACTGTCGGGTTGACGCTGGCGACCACCGGTCGGGTGACGCCGCACGGGTAGGCCGTGACGTAGCCGTTCGCCGTCGGCCAGATGCCGGTGATGTTCACGGCGACGGCCGATGCGCCGGCCGGCACCCCCACACCAGCGGCGGGCACGTTGATCGTGAGCGTCTGCGAGGCGGTGGTGCGACCCGTCACGTTCAGCCGGGTCGTCGTGTCGACCAGCGGCACGGCGATCAGGCCCTCGTACTTCAGCACCGACGACGGACGGAAGAATCCGTTCACGTCGATGACCACGTTGATGTCCTTCGGCGACACCAGGCACAACTCTCCGGCGCTGCCGAGGGGGAACACACCGGCGTTGCCGACGGGTTCCATCGGGTAGTAGTTCAGCGTCGCCGCCGTGGGCGGGGTGGCGGTGCAGTTGTAGACCGTCAGGTAGCCCACCCCGGCCTCGTCGGTGGCCGTGAAGTTGGCGCTGAGCGCCGTGGCGTCGACCGGGATGCCGCCCTGGCCCGAGATCTGGATGCGCTTGGGGACGTTGGCGAGCAACTTCGTGATGCGCAGGTTCGAGCGGCTGTCGGCGAAGCGGAACGGGGTGATCGCCGTGAAGGCGGAGGCGCCGCTCGAGGGTGAGACGGTGGGCACGGGCATGACGCCCGTCGCCGCGGCGGGGTCCACGGTGAACGACCACGTGACGGTGCGGGCGTTGGTGGTGATCGTGACGGTGTAGGTGCCGGGGGTCAACTCGACGCGAGGCACCACGGTCACGGCGTTGTCGGCGTTGAGGATGGCGGCGGCCGAACCGGAGGTGTTGCCCCCGAAGAGCGGGCAGGTCTGGATCGGGCCGTTCGGGCCCGTCATCGTCGCCATCGCGCTCGTCACCTTCTCGGGCATCATCGCGATGACCGGCAGGCCGGCGGCGCCGGTCCAGTTGCAGTAGGTGAGCGGGTTCGGCGACTCGGTGATGAACCGGTAGAGACTGGTCGTCGAGCCGTTCCCGGGCCACACGATCGGGGTGGCCGGGCGGGCGACGCTGAAGTTCAGGCCGTTGAGCACGTTCAGCGTGGCGCCCGAGTGCCAGGTGGGCGTGGTGCTGATGTCGCACTTGCCGAAGCCCACCTTCTGCAGGTTGTGGCGCAGGATGCCGATGGCGTGGAACGGACCGGTCATCCAGAGGTCGATGTGGCTGCGCGAGGTGGCGTTGAACGCACTGCTCACGGCCACGTTGCCGTTGTTGCCGGCGGTGTCGCCCGAGGTGGTGTAGCCGGTCAGGCCTGGCAACTCGTCGTGGCTGATGCCGTTGTAGAGCATGGAGCACGAGTGGTTGTAGGCGCCGGGGGAGAGCGTCGGGTCCTCGACCACGGGGGAGAGCCCGGCCATCGCCCGGTAGTAGTTCACGACGGTCAGCCACGGGGCGTCGGGCACGATGTAGGGCGGCACCGGGTCCGCGGCTGAGGCGGGGGTTGCGGGCGCAACGATGGCGGCGACCGCCACCATCAGCATCACCAGTCTCGCCCGCAGCCTGATCATCGTCCTCAGTCCTTCTGCAGCGGGACTTCCACTGCAGCCACACTGTCCATCGGCAGGTCACGGGCCGATCTGAAGGCGGTTGTCGACTTTCTTTCCGAAATGTTGAGGCGATCCACTCGCCGACCTCCCGGCGGAAGTCGGGAGCAGTAGGTTCGGCGTCGATGACCCGTCGCGCCCCATTGTGCCTGCTGTCGGCGTTGCTGCTGGCGGGCTGCTCCGGCGCCGGGGTGAAGACCCTGTCGGCCGAACAGACCGCGGCGAGCACCACCACGACGAGCCCCGCCGTCACGGTGCCGGAGGCCTCCGGAGCAGACGGCGTGGGCGACACATTGTTTCCCGACCTCGGCAACCCGGGCATCGACGTGCGGCGCTACGACCTGCGCCTCGACTACGACCCCGTGGCCGAACGGCTCGAGGGCACCGTGAGAATGTCGCTGGCGTTGCCCGAGCCGAGGGACCGCATCACACTCGATGCGGTCGGCCTCGACGTGTCGGAGGTCGAGGTCGACGGCGAAGTGGCGGCGTTCGTGGTCTATGACCCCGAGCTGCGCATCGAACTGCCGCAGACGGTGCCCGTCGGGCAGGAGGTGCTGGTCGACGTGCGTTACGCCGTCGGCACCGGGGGCGTCGAGTCGCCCGTCGGGCTCGACGTCGGCTGGTTCGAGACCGTCGACGGCGCGTACGTGCTCAACGAACCCGATGGCGCCCGGTACTGGATGCCGTGCAACGACCACCCCAGCGACAAGGCCACCTGGACGTTCGACATCTCCGTTCCCGACGGGCTGACGGCGGTGGCCAACGGGTCGCTGCAGTCGAGTGCCGACGGCAGGTGGGTGTGGGTGGAGGACGAGCCCATGGCCACCTACCTGGTGCTGGTGCTCGTGGGTGACTACGAGTTGGTCGAGGGTGCGACACCCGATGGGTTGCCGTTGCTGCATGCAGTGGTGCGCGGCAGCGTCGGCGACGTGCAGCCGTACCTCGACCTCACCGCTCGGCAGATCCCCTTCTTCGAGCAGTTCTTCGGGCCGTACCCCCTCGACCGCTACGGCCTGGCCATCACCGACAGCGAACCCGGTATGGCGATGGAGACCCAGGGTCGTTCGCTGTTCAGCCGCGACGACCTTCCCGGTGGCCGACCGCTGTACCTGCAGCACATGCTGCTGGCCCACGAGGTGGCGCACCAGTGGTTCGGCAACGCGGTCAGCCCGGCGACGTGGCAGGACATCTGGCTGAACGAGTCGTTCGCCACCTATGCGGAGTGGATGTGGCTCGAGCACGCCGGATTCGGCACGGTGGCCGACAGCGCGGCCCAGTCACTCGCCATGCGGCCCTTCGGCAGTCCGGCATCGCCCACGGCCGATGCCCTGTTCGGCATGAACAGTTATCAGGGCGGGGCCGTCACGCTGCACGCGCTGCGGCTGACCATCGGTGACGACGCGTTCTTCGACCTGCTGCGGCGGTGGGTGACGACGAACCTCGGTGGCAACGGCACCACCAAGCAGTTCATCGGTCTCGCTGAACAGGTGGCGGGCCGGTCACTCACCACCTTCTTCGCCGACTGGTTGTTCGCCGAGCGTCCGCCTGCGGCGTTCCCGACCGTGGCGTGAGGTTCAGTGCCCGGTGAGGCGGGCGACGATGGCCGACCGAATGCGTGCCGGCCTGCCCGTGCGGGCCTCCTTGTTGTCGACGCTCACCGGAAGCCTCGACATCGCGTTGATGCCGATCCATCGCAGCGGCTCGGGCTCCCAGCGGCGAGACCGATGGCCCACCCACGGCAGCGTGGTGAGGTCGGTGCGCTCGCCGCTGATCAGGTCGGCGAGCGTGCGCCCCGACAGATTGGTGGTGCCCACGCCGTCACCCACGTAGGCCCCTGCGGTGGCGAGTCCGGTGGCGGGGTCGTGGGAGGCCGAGCACCACCAGTCGCGGGCGGCGGCGACGGCGCCGCCCCAGCGGTGGGTGATGGCTGCGTCGCCGATCGCCGGGAACATGTCGCGAAGCGCCTCGTGCAGCGACCGGTGCACACCGTCGTGGCGGTCGTACTCGGGGCGGATGCGGCTGCGGAAGTGGTACGGCACGCCGCGTCCGCCGAATGCGAACCGGCCGTCGGCGGTGCGCTGGCCGTAGATGATCATCCGCCTGCCATCGTTGAACGTCGGCCGGTCGTGCAGGCCGATGCGCTGCCACACATCGTCGGGCAGCGGTTCCGTCGCGATCATCAGCGAATACACCGGGGCGAGGGTGCGAGCGTGACCCTCGAGCGATGTCGTGAACGCCTCGGTGGCGCGCACCACGGTGCGGGCGTGCACGGTGCCGTTCGCGGTGAGGGCCCGGTGCGGCGCGATCTCGGTGACCGGGGAGTGCTCGAGGATGGTGGCACCCATGCGCTCGATCACCTTGGCGAGGCCGCGGACCAGCCGAGCCGGGTGGATGGCCGCGCAATGGGGGGTGAACATCCCGCCGACGGTGCCCGTTGCGGCGCACATCGCGTTCGCCTCGGCGGCGTCGAGCAGTCGGTGGTCGTCGGCGCCGAAACCGTACGACCGCAGGTGCTCGACTTCGGCGCGCATGCGCTGCATCTGCATGTCGTTCCTGGCGAGGGCCACCCAGCCGCCCTGCCGCCAGTGGCAGTCGATGCCCTCCGCCCTCACCACCCGATCGACCTCGGTGACGGTGTCGAACATGGCGCGTTGCAGTCGGACAGCCTCGTCGCGGCTGCTCTCGGCGGCGATCGCGTCGAGCCCCATCGGAAGCAGGCCGGAGCACCACCCGCCGTTCCGGCCGCTGGCACCGAAGCCCACGACGTTCGCCTCCAGCAGCACCACCTTCAACGACGGGTCTCGCTGCAGCAGGTAGTACGCCGTCCACATTCCCGTGTAGCCGGCGCCGACGATGGCGACATCGGCCTCGACGTCGCCATCGATCGAGGGCCGGCGGGCGCCCCATTCCTCGTCGGTCATGGTGGCGTGCCAGAGGGACAGGTGCGACAACTCGTGCATGCCCCGAGCCTAGGGTCACGGACCATGAGTGTCGTGCCCGCCGGGTGGTACCCCGACCCCTGGAACCCGCAGTTGCTGCGGTACTGGGACGGCCGCGCCTGGACACCCAGTGTGGCCGGCCCGGCCGGGGAACCCGAGCGGGCCACCACGCTGCCGTTGCGGGTTGCCCTCGGTGGCATCGCGGCGCTCGCGTTGCCACTGGCCGCGAGCAGGTTCATGCTGCGGCCGTTCGCCGGTGTCGACATGCCCGCGGCGGTGTTCGTGGCCCTCGCCGCGCTCGTGGCGTACGGGCCCACCCTGCTGTACTGGCGCGTCGCCAGTCGCCGATGGGGCAGTGGGCGGATGATGGCCGACGTGGGCTTCTCTGCCCGCCTGGCGGACCTCGGCTGGAGCCCGCTCACCTGGTTTGCCTGTGCGGTGACGCAGGGCCTGCTCGGCTACCTGGTGACGGTGACCAAGGTGCCGTTCCGCAGTAACTTCGACGGCTTCGGCGAACTGCGCGAGGACAGCACCTATGTCGTGGCGATGGTGGTGCTCGCCGTGGTGGTGGCGCCACTGGTCGAGGAGATCCTGTTCCGCGGGCTCATCCTGCGAGGCCTGGCGTCGAAGATGCCGATCGCGCTGGCCGTGCCGATGCAGGCCGTGTTGTTCGGGGCTGCGCACTTCGACCCGCAGCGCGGTGTCGGCAACATCGGCCTCATCATGCTGCTGACCGGCGTGGGGGCCGTGCTCGGCATCGCGTCGGTGCTGACAGGGCGTCTCACGGCGGGCATCGCCGCCCACGCCATGATGAACGGCCTGGCGATGGCCATCGCCCTCGCCACCTGAGGGCCGTGGTCAGCCGAGCACCACGTTGTCGATGAGGCGCACGTCGCCGAACCACACGGCGGTGACCGCGACCGTGTCGGTATCTGCGGCGGCGACGGGTTGCAGGGTGTGCTGGTGCACCAGCTCGAGGTGTTCGAAGCGAGCCCGGGGCTCTGCATCCACCACCGCCCGGCCGACGGCCAGCAGTTCGGTCGGGTCGGTGCAGCCGGCTCGGTGATGGTCGACGAGCGCCTGCAGGGAGCGAGGCACACACACCGCTGCGGACCGCTGTTCGGGGGAGAGGCGCCGGTTCCGGCTCGACATCGCCAACCCGTCCGCCTCGCGCACGGTGGGCAGACCGATGATCTCGATGCCCATGTCGAGATCCGTCGCCATCCTGCGGATGATCGCCAACTGCTGGAAGTCCTTCTGCCCGAAGACGGCGACGTGCGGGCGGGCGGCGTTGAACAACTTGGTCACCACCGTGGTGACGCCACGGAAGTGTCCCGGCCTCGAGGCGCCCTCGAGCACGTCGCCGAGTTCCCCGGGCACCACGTGCGTCTGGAACCCGGCGGGATACATGGTGGCCGCAACGGGTGCGTAGACGACGTCGACGCCGTGCTGTTCGCAGATGCGCAGGTCGTCGTCGATGGGGCGTGGGTAGCCGTCGAAGTCGTCGGGCCG
>JBJTXX010000238.1:0-772 GCA_046082485.1 Actinomycetota bacterium | reverse complement strand
GGGGGGAGGTGGGGGGGAAGCCGGCCGGGTGAAGATCGCACAAGCAAGCGATGGAGGTGGCAGCATCCGAATCCCCGCGGCCTGCTGCGGGTTGGTCGGGCTGAAGCCGTCGCAGGGCCGCATCACCCTCGGCCCCTACCGCGACGAGAGCAACCTGGGCGTGGAACTCTGCGTCAGCCGCTCGGTGCGCGACACCGCAGCGTTGCTCGACGCAGTGCACGGCCCCGGCGTGGGCGACACGGTGATCGCCCCCGCTCCCGCACGCCGGTACGTCGAGGAACTGGGTGCACCCGTCGCTCCGCTTCGCATCGGCCTGCTCGATCACCACCCGTTCGGCCCCGCCGTGCACGAGGAGTGCGCCGCAGCGGCCCGCAACACCGCGGCCCTGCTCGAGCAGATGGGGCACCATGTCGAGCACGCGTTCCCGTCCGCCATGGCGAACCCCGACTTCGCACGTCGTTTCGGTGCGATGTGGAGCACCAACATGGGCACGTCGTTCGCCCGCATCGCCGCCCAACTGGGGCGCGAACTCGGCCACGACGACGTGGAACTGCACAACCTCGCCCAGGCGGAGTTCGCCCGCAACGTGAGCGGTGTCGACTATGCGATGGCGCTCGCGGCGAACGTCGAGTTCCGTCGCGCGGTGCAGCAGTGGTGGGCAGACGGCTGGGACATCCTCGTCACCCCCACACTGGCCGAACCGCCCACGCGCATCGGTGAGTTCCAGAACGACCCCGAACAGCCGATGGCGCCGATGATCCGCGCCGGCCGG
>JBJTXX010000237.1:0-6930 GCA_046082485.1 Actinomycetota bacterium | reverse complement strand
GTGGCCGCTGACGTTCATCACGTCGTCGACACGGCCGAGCAACCACAGGTATCCGTCGTCGTCGAGCTTGGCGCCGTCGCCCGCGAAGTAGCGGCCCTCGAATCGACTCCAGTAGGTGTCCGTGTAGCGCTGGGGGTCGCCCCAGATGCCGCGCAGCATGCCGGGCCACGGATGCGTGAGGGTGAGGTAGCCGCCTCCGCGGTTCACCACGTTGGCGTTGTCGTCGACGACTTCCGCACCCACACCGGGCAGCGGGAAGGTGGCCGAACCCGGCTTGGTGGTGGTGCAGCCCGGCAGTGGGCTGATCATGATGCCGCCGGTCTCGGTCTGCCACCAGGTGTCGACGATCGGGCACCGCCCGCCGCCGATGTGCTCGTGGTACCACATCCAGGCCTCGGGGTTGATCGGCTCGCCGACCGACCCCAGCAACTGCAGCGACGACAGGTCGTGCTTGGCGGGCTCCTCGGCCCCCCACTTCATGAACGTGCGGATGGCAGTGGGGGCGGTGTAGAACTTCGTGACGCCGTACTTCTCGATGATCGCCCAGAAGCGATCGTTCCCGGGGAAGTTCGGCACACCCTCGTACATCACCTGTGTGGCCCCGTTCGAGAGCGGGCCGTAGACGATGTAGCTGTGGCCGGTGATCCAGCCGACGTCCGCGGTGCACCAGTACACGTCGGTGTCCGCGTGCAGGTCGAAGACGTACTTGTGGGTGAAGGTCACGTGCGTGAGGTAGCCGCCGGTGGTGTGCATGATGCCCTTGGGCTTGCCGGTGGTGCCCGAGGTGTAGAGCAGGAACAGCAACTGTTCGCTGGGCATCGGCTCGGCAGGGCACACCGGGTCGGCGGTTGCCATCAGTTCGTGGTACCAGTGGTCGCGACCCTGCACCATCGTCACGTCGTTGCCCCCACGGCGAACCACGACCACGTGCTCGATGCTGGGCGTGCCCTCCAGTGCCTCGTCGGCCGCCGCCTTCAGGGGGAACACCTCGCCGCGCCGGTAGCCACCGTCGGCCGTGACGAGCACCTTCGCCTCGGCATCGTTGATGCGGTCGGTGAGGCTCTGCGCGCTGAACCCGCCGAACACCACGCTGTGCGCCGCCCCGATTCGGGCGCAGGCCAGCATCGCCACCGCTGCCTCGGGGATCATCGGCAGGTAGATGTTCACGCGGTCGCCGCGCTCGACACCCAACCCCTTCAGCACGTTCGAGAACTGCTGCACCTCTGTCAGCAGATCCGAGTAGGTGATCGTGCGGGTGTCGCCGGGCTCACCCTCCCAGTGGAAGGCCACCTTGTCGCCGCGACCCGCCAACACGTGGCGGTCGAGGCAGTTGTACGACACGTTGAGCTCGCCACCGACGAACCACTTCGAGAACGGGAGGTCCCATTCGCAGATCGTGTGCCACGGCGTGTTCCAGTCCACCAGTTCCGACGCCTGACGCGCCCAGAAACCCTGGTAGTCGGTGTTCGCCTCGTCGTACAGGCTGGTGTCGACGGAGAGTGCCTGCCGCTTGAACGCGTCCGAAGGCGGGAACCGCCGCTGTTCGTCGAGCAGTGCGTCGATGGTGTCGTTGGCGTCGGCCATGGTGAGAAACCCCCGGTCGCGGAGGTTAGCGCAGGCCCCGCGGGGTGACTCCCGTCGACCCGGGTGTCAGATCTCGACGCGGGAGCCGACCTCGAACACCTGATCCGGGGGAAGGTTGAAGAACCGCACCGCGCTGTCGGCACCGCGGTTCAACCACACGAACAGGTGCTCGAAGGCGGGGTGCATGCCCGGTGCCTTGCCCGAGATGATCGACTCGTGGCCGATGAAGTAGGTGACGTCGTCGGGGTCGAAGGGGATGCCGCGGTCGTTCAGTCGCTCGAGCGCTGCCGGCACGTCCGGGTCCTCCATGAAGCCGAAGGTCAGCGCCACCTGGTAGACGCCCGGTTCCTCATCGAGCGGCAGGGCCCGGCGCAGGGCCTCGGTCTCGGTGGGCGACTCGTACTTCACCACCGACAACCTGTCCTCGTCGGCGACGCGCGGCTCCTCGGAGGTGTCGACCGAGACGATGAGCGTGTTGTGGTGCAGCACCTTGTTGTGGCGGACGTTGTTCACGAGGGCCGGCGGCGACTTGCCGAGGTCCTTGAACAGGAACACGCCCGTGCCGGGCACGAGCTGCACGTCGTGCAGACTCTCGAGCAGATCACCGATCGGGCGTTCGCCGCGGCGGATGCGCGCCGCCACCAGCTGGCGCCCACGACGCCAGGTCTGCATCTGCACCATCAGCACCAGCGCCACGGCCAGGGCGAACCAGCCACCTTTGGGAATCTTCGGCACGTTGGCACCGAGGAAGCCGAGTTCCACCAGCAGCATCGGTACACAGACGAGGAAGGCCTTCCAGCGCGGCCACTGCCAGCGATCCGTGAGCACACGGAAGAAGATCAGCGTGGTGATGGCCATCGTCATCGTCACGGCGATGCCGTAGGCCGCGGCGAGGTTGCTGGAGGTGCGGAATCCCAGCACCAGGCCGATGCACGCCGCGGCAAGCAGCCAGTTCACCAGCGGCACGTAGATCTGACCCGCGTGATGGTGCGACGTGTGGTCGATGCGGATGCGCGGCAGGTAGTCGAGTTGCACCGCCTGCGCGGTCAGCGAGAACACGCCGCTGATCAGGGCCTGCGACGCGATGATCGTCGCCGCCGTCGCCAGCACCACCAAGGGGATCAGCAACGGCTTGGGCGCCATGTTGAAGAACACGCCCTCGATGGCCTCCGGGTCACGGATCAGCAGCGCGCTCTGGCCCCAGTAGCACAGCAGCAGCGCCGGGAACACGACCCGGTACCAGCCCTGCATGATCGGCTTCCGGCCGAAGTGGCCCATGTCGGCGTACAACGCCTCGCCACCCGTCACCACGAGGAAGATGGAGCCGAGCGCGAGGAACGCATGGCCGGTCTCGTGCTGGAAGTAGCGCACCATCCAGATCGGGTTCACCGACTGGAAGACCTGGGGCTCTCGCACGATCTGGCTGATCCCCAACAGGGCGATGGTGCTGAACCAGACGATCATGATCGGGCCGAACACCCGACCCACGGCGCCGGCGCCGCGCTTCTGCACCGAGAACAGGCCGATGAGGATGACGATGGCGATGGGCATCACCCAGTCCTCGAGGCCGGGCGAGACCCGCTCGAGACCACCAACGGCCGAGAGCACCGAGATGGCAGGGGTGATGACCCCGTCGCCGTAGAGCAGGGCCGTGCCGAACACACCGAGGCCCACCAGCAACCCGGCCCTCCCCACGCCCTCCGTGCGGCGCTTCATCACCATGCTCGTGAGGGCCAGGATGCCGCCCTCACCGTTGTTGTCGGCACGCATCACGAAGGCGAGGTACTTCACCGAGATGATCAGCGTGAGGGACCAGAAGGCCAACGATGCGATGCCGTAGACGTTGATCTGGTCGACCTCGAGCGCATGCGCCTTCTCGGTGAAGGCTTCCTGCAGCGCGTACAGCGGGCTGGTGCCGATGTCGCCGTACACCACACCGAGGGCACCGAGCACGAGGCCCCCCTGCTTGACGTACCCGTGGCCCTGCGTGCTCATGCGGAACCGAACGGTACTCGCCACTCGATGGCGAGGAACGCACCCAGCCCCGAGGAATCCAGCAGGCTCTCCACCTCTCTCGAGCGGCTGCGCATGCGCAAGGCATCGAGCGTGGGGGCTGCGGCAGCCGCCTGCCATGCTGCCCTGCCCTCCTCCACGAGTTCCTCGATGCCCCAGCGCTGCAGGAACTGGGCCTGGGTGCGCACGCTGGTGGCTTCCGGCAGTTGGTCGAGACACACCTGTGCCGTGATGTCCTGCAGGCCGGCATCGCGCAGGTAGTGCACCCCGCGTTCGTGCCCGCAGTAGGTGCGCAGCCATTCCCGCCAGGGCACCGCCGCCAGCGCCGCGGTGACGGCAGTGCAGTAGTCGAACGTGAGCACCGAGCCACGGCTGATGGTGCGCGCCATCTCGAGCACCATGGTTCCCGCCGCCTGCTGCACGGGAACCCGCGACCCGTGCGACGCGTGAGCGGGCAGCCAGTGCCATTCCTCGGGCGCCGGCACGGTGACCTCCGAGAGGCCGCCGTCGTCGCGCACCTGCACCAAGGCCTCGCGCCAGCCGCCGTCGAACACCGCGAGCCGGAAGGGCACGTTGTCGAGCAACTCGTTCGAGATCACCACTCCCGTCTCGAGCCCGGATGGCAGCTCCGCAACGGAGTGCACCCCCTGCGGGTGGCGTTCACGCTGCGCCGCCGACAACTCGACCGTCACGTACCGGTCTGTCCACTGCGGCGCCGCCAGCAGCACCGACCGCGCGAGCGTGCCGGGCCCGGCACCGACCTCGACGACCCGGAAGTCGGCAGGCTCGCCGAGTCGCCGCCACTCGGCATCGATCCAGCGGGCGAGCACGGCACCGAACAACGGGCCGACCTCCGGTGAGGTGATGAAGTCGCCGCGCCGGCCGGCCGAACCACCCGAGGTGTAGAAGCCCGATGGCCCGTAGAGCGCCGCCTGCAGGTACTCGTCGAAACGCAGGGGGCGGCCGAGCGCCCGCTGCGCCGCCGACAACAGGTCAGCGGCCGAAGGCACCGGCAAGGTCGCTGAGGTTGCCGAACCGGCCGACGATGCCGGGCAGCACACCGAACATCAGCGTCAGCACACCGGTGATCGCGAGCGCCGCCATCACCGGAGCCTGCACCTTCACCGGCGTGGTGTCGCCGTCGGGCACGGGCTTCATCCACATCTCGCGCATGACCGTGATGTAGTAGGCCGTGGCGATCACGGCATTGACAGCACCGATGACGGCAATGCTGTAACCCCAGCCGCCACCCGCGTCGACCACGGCGCGGAAGGCGCCGAACTTCGCGTACCAGCCGCCGAGGGGCGGGATGCCGGCCAGCGATGCGAGGAACAACGTCATCAACACGGTCAGGCCCGGGGCGTAGGTGAACAGCCCGCCGAAACTGGAGATGTTGCCGCTGCGCGTCTTGCGCGACACCGCGATGACCACCGCGAACGCACCGAGGTTCGTCGCTGCGTAGATGAGCAGGTAGACCACGACGGCACGCAGCGACGGGCCAGCAGCATCGCCGGTGCCCGCTACCGCGAGCGGCATCAGGATGAACCCACCCTGGCTGATGCTCGAGTAGGCCAGCATGCGCACGATGTTCTTCTGCTTCAGCGCCACGAGGTTGCCGACCGTCATGGTCAGCGCAGCCAGCACCCACATGAAGGGCTGGTAGACGTCGGCGGCCGAGGGGAACGTGAGGTAGACGAGGGCGATGAGGCCCACGAAGCCAGCGGCCTTCGAGGCCACGCTCAGGAACGCCGTCACCGGGGTGGGCGCACCCTCGTAGGTGTCGGGTGCCCAGGTGTGGAACGGCACCGCACTGATCTTGAAGGCGAAGCCGATGATGGTGAAGGCGACTGCCAGCACCTGCACACCCACCTTGCTGCCGTCGAGCGTGATCGCCGTCGCGATGTCGGCGAGCTTGGTGCTGTTCGCCAGGCCGTAGAGCAGGCTCATGCCGTAGAGCAGCACCGCGCTGGCGAACACGCCGAGCAGGTAGTACTTCACACCGGCCTCGTTGCTCTTGCGGTCACGCTTGCGCCACGCCGCCATCATGTAGGCCGGGATCGACAGGAACTCGAGCGCCACGAACACGCCGATGAGGTCGCGGCTGCTGGCCAGCATCACCATGCCCAGCACGCTGCTGAGCAGCAACACGTAGTACTCGCCCTGGTGGTAGCCACCCTCCTCGACCTCGTTGGTGCTCAGCAGCACCACGACGTAGCCCGCGAGGAGGAACAGGGCCTTCAGCGTGAGGGCGAAGTTGTCGACGACGTACCGGCCCTCGAAGACCGCGTCGCGGACGTCGCCACCGGTGACGGCCAGCGTCACGAGCGGCAGGGCGGCACCCAGCAGGAAGAAACCCGTGAGCGTGCCGGTGATCCAGCGGCGACCCTCGCTCACGAAGAGGTCGACGAGCAGCACCACGCAGATGCCGACCGCCAGCACGATCTCGGGGGCGAGCGCGTGGTAGTCGACCTTCGGCGCCGTGAAGTCGGCCGCTGCGGAGAGGAGGGACGAGATCATCGGCTCACTTCCCGCCGAAGACCTTGACGAGTTCGGTGACGCCCGGATCGATGACCTTGAACATCAGCGAGGGCACCACACCGAACAGGACGATGGCGATCAGCAACGGGGTCCAGGCCGCCCACTCGAACGAGTTCACGTCGTGGATGTCGGAGTGATGGTCGTCATGACCGTGGTCGCCATGGTCGCCGTGCCCGTGGCCCGCACCGGCGAACTCGGCCGTCGGCTCGCCGAACGCCGTGCGCTGGTAGAGCCAGAGCAGATAGGCCGCCGCCAGCACCGTGCCGAGTGCAGCGAGGATCGTGAGCACCCGGAACAGCGTCAGGCTGAGACCACCGAAGGGCAGGCCCTCGCCGTGCAGCGGGTTCCATGCGCTCAGGATCGCGGGGAACTCGCCCCAGAAACCGGCCAGGCCGGGCAGACCCAGCGAGGCCATCGCACAGAAGCCGAGGATCCAGCCCAGTTTCGGCATCTGCTTCAGCATGCCGCTGAGCCGCCCGATCTCGAGAGTGTGGTAGCGCTCCTTCACCGAACCGGCGAGGAAGAACAACATGCCGGTGATGAGACCGTGGGCGACAGTGGTGTTTCATCTTCAGCAACTGCTTCTTGCTTCTGCTTGCGATTTGCTGCATGAATGGAAACCCACTTCGAGAATATGTCTCTGGCATCATTCTCGTTGAGATGCGCGGCTCTACCTTTCTCGCAGGGCCGCCTAAAAGTCTGTCCACTCCGCCCTCTTGGGCCCTGGCCGCATCGGTTTAGGTCGCTGGGTCTCACCCCTTGCGATGCCCGAAACCCGCTCTGTTGCAGCCGATC
>JBJTXX010000236.1:0-3011 GCA_046082485.1 Actinomycetota bacterium | reverse complement strand
CATGGGTGCAAGGCTATCCAAGATGCCCGCACCCGGCTCCCACTACTTCAACGAGGAACCCACCACCGAGTCGGCGCCACGCGACGTGTTGTTGCTGCTGCCCGATGCGCAGTTCTCGCTCCGCACCGATCGAGGGGTGTTCGGCTACGACCGAGTCGATCAGGGCACGAAGTCGCTGCTGCTCGACGCCCCGGCGCCCGCGCCGCATGGCCACCTGCTCGACCTCGGTTGTGGCACCGGCGCCATCGCACTCACCATGGCCCATCGCTCCCCCGCCGCCACCGTATGGGCGGTCGACGTGAACGAACGGGCCCGCGACCTGTGCGGGGCGAACGCGGAACGCAACAGCATCAACAATGTCCGGGTGTCCGCACCCGACGATGTGCCCGGCGACATCCGGTTCGCGACCATCTGGAGCAACCCGGCCATCCGCATCGGCAAGCCGGCACTGCACGCGATGCTGCTGCGTTGGCTCTCTCGGCTCGACGACCGCGGGGCCGCCGTGCTGGTGGTGCACAAACACCTCGGCAGCGACTCTTTGCAGCGCTGGCTCACCGAGCAGGGGTATCCGACCGAGCGGCTCGGATCCTCGTCGGGTTTCCGCCTGCTGCAGGCGCATCGCAGCGACTGAGGTCAGACCCGGGGCGGGTCGACCTCAACCCGCAGGCGGCTGCGGCGGGGGCGGGCCGTCGAGGCCAGCGCCGCACCGAGGTCGAGCCAGCCGTCGGCTCGCACGAGCACGTCGTCGCCGCGTCTCGCCGTCTCCAGCCCGGATGCGGCGGCGAACTCCATCGCCCCAGCCCCGGACACCAGTCCGAGTGCACGGAACGGGGGCAGGCCCAGCAGCCTGCGCCGAGCAGCCTCGCCCGCACGAAGGTCCGCAACGTCACCGAGCGCTGCGGCGCGCAGCACGGGATGGTCGGGCACGAAGGTCTGCACCAACAGTTCGCCACCCAGTGAGGGCCGACCGACCAGACGGCCGGCGCGCACGAGCAGTGCCATGGCCTGTTCGGCAGCGCGATACCGGGGTGCGAGCAGTTCGGCATCGAAGTCGGGGAAGGCCACCACGTCGGCCCCGCGCACTCGGTGCAGCACGGCCTCGGTGCCCACCAGCACCTCGCAGGCCGGCAGATCCTCGGTGGCACCGGTGACTGCGCCGACCGGCCGGTTGGCCGCGGCCTCGAGTTCCTCGCGCAGCCGGGTGACCCCGGGCCGCACGACAGCCATGGCGGTCGCACCGCAGAGTTGGCACACCTGAGGACGCGCCGTCGCGCAGCGCGGGCATGTCAGCGCACCGTCGTCCGACTGCGTCACCGAGGCATCGCATATCTCGCACCGCTGCAGGGCCCGACACTTGCGGCACGCCAGCAACCTCGCCCTTCCCGGTGCGTTCACCACGCACACCACCCGACGACCGGGCACCCGGAGATGGGCGATGAGCTCGGAGGTGAGCAGCGAGCGTCGCCATGGTTCGTCGCCGGACCGGTCGACCATGACGATCCGCGGCCACTCCCCCGATGTCATCGAGATCGACTCCCCGGCCCACTCGGTGGCCGCCAGCGTGGGACACGGGGAGACGAGCAGACACGCGGCGGCGGCCCGCCGGCAGCGTTCGATGGCCACGTCACGCGCGTGCCACGTCGGTGTGCGTTCGTCCTGCAATGCCTCGTCGTGCTCGTCGAGCACCACCACCGAGGTCAACCCGGGACACGGCGCCCAGACGGCCGACCTACCCCCGACGACGACGTCGACCCCCGCCGCCGCTGCCGCCCAGGCGTCCGGCATCAGCGCCACCGAGAGACCCGTTCGCTGCAGCCGGCTGGCAATCGCCCTGGCGGCCGCCGGCGAGGGGTGCACCACGATCATCGGCCCGTGGGCAGCTTGTTCGACCAACAGGGGCAAGGGGTCGGTGAGCGGGGCCGTGACCGTCACCCCTCGAGCCGCCACGCCCGCCGGGCTGGCTGCCCGAGCAGATCGACGCTGCGCCGGCAGGGACGGCACCATGGTCGGCGGACTCGCCACCACGAGGAACGGCCGCACACGCGGTGCACCCCACCGCTGCGCCGCCCACTCCGTCAGGTCGACGACCTCGGCGGCGGGGCCGATCGAGCTGAACCGTGCCAGCGGCACCAACCGGCCGACGGTCGGGTCGACATCCCCCATCGACACCACCCAACCACCGACCCGTCGACCGTGAAGGTCCATCCGTACGAGTGAACCGACGCGCACGTGCGCGCGAAGGCCTTCAGGGACGACGTAGTCGAACTGCTTGTCGAGGCCCGTGACATCGGGAACGACCCGAGCCACCGGGCCGGGCGAGGCATCGCCCGCCGGGGTCACGCCCCGACGGCGCGCATGAAGTCGTCGAGACGACTGACCTGCTCCCAGGTGAACTCGGGCCGATTCCGGCCGAAGTGGCCGTAGGCGGCCGTCGCCCGGTAGATCGGCCGCTTCAGATCCAGGTCACGGACGATGGCTGCGGGTCGGAGGTCGAACACCTGACGCACCGCGTCGACGATGCGCGAGTTCTCGACCTTCTCGGTGCCGAAGGTCTCGACGAGGATGCTGACCGGGTGGGCCATGCCGATCGCGTACGCGACCTGCACCTCGCACCGGCTCGCCGCCCCACTGGCCACCACGTGCTTGGCCACCCAGCGCGCCGCGTACGCGGCGGAGCGATCGACCTTGCTCGGATCCTTGCCGCTGAAGGCGCCGCCGCCGTGGCGTCCCATGCCGCCATAGGTGTCGACGATGATCTTGCGGCCGGTCAGGCCCGTGTCGCCGTGGGGGCCGCCGATGACGAACTTGCCCGTCGGGTTCACATAGACGTCGTAGCCGTCGGAGGCGAACTGCTCGGGCACGATCGGACGGATGACGTGCTCGATGAGATCGGGGCGGATCACGGTGTCGCGGTCGATGCCGTCCTGGTGCTGCGTGCTCACCAGCACGTGCGACAGGCGGACCGGGCGGCCGTTCTCGTAGTCGATGGTCACCTGCGTCTTGCCGTCGGG